>CAZQEF010000022.1:0-10237 GCA_964592325.1 uncultured Treponema sp.
CCTGTGTGAGCCTCGAGTTTGGCGACAAGAAACCCTCGCTCGAAGAAATTGAACGCATCTGGACTGCCTTCCGCGGGCTTCCCCAGGAGCTGGATCTTCCCTTCGCGCCGAAGCAGCCAATCATCGTGCGCCATGAGCTAAACCGGCCCCAGCCGCGCCGTGACCGCGACGAGGACAAGGGCATGGCCGTGTCCGTGGGACGGCTCCGCGAATGTCCGGTATTTGACATTCGTTTCGTGGGGCTCTCCCACAACACCGTGCGCGGCGCCGCGGGCGGCGGAATCCTCAACGCGGAACTGCTCAAGGCCAAAGGATATCTGTCCTGACCGTACCGGCTCTCACCCCGGCGGGATGACCGCACCCCGGCGGGATGACCGCACCCCGGCGGGATGACCGCACTCCGGCGGGATGACCGCACTCCGGCGGGGTGACCGCACCCGAGCGGGGTGACCGCACCCCGGCGGGATGACCGCACCCCGGCGGGATGAAAGCCGCTCGCCGTATCACAAGGAGTTTCCCATGAACGAAAAGACGTTTCCCCTGCTCAAGGAAGAGCTCGAGAGCCTTTCCGGCCAATACCCCACGCCCTTTTACCTCTACGACGAGCGGGCTATCCGCGAAAATGCCCGCAAGTTTACCTCGGCCTTTTCCCGGTTTCCCGGCTTCCGCGAGTATTTCGCGGTAAAAGCCTGTCCGAATCCGTATATTCTGAAAATTCTCGCTTCGGAAGGTTTCGGCGCCGACTGTTCGAGCCTGCCCGAGCTCATTCTTGCCCAAAAAGCGGGGATAACCGGCGAGCAGGTCATGTTCACCTCGAACGAAACGCCCGAAAAGGAATATGTGTACGCGAACCTCATGGGCGCCACCATCAATCTGGACGACCATACCCATATCGACTATCTCGAGCAGGCGCTCGGCGGAATTCCGGAGCTCATCTCCTTCCGGTACAATCCGGGGCCGCTCAAGGAAGGGAACGCCATTATCGGGAAACCGGAGGAAGCCAAGTACGGCCTCACCCGGCCGCAGATTCTCGACGCGTACGCCGAAGTCCAAAAGCGGGGAGCGAAGCGCTTCGGCCTCCATACCATGGTCGCCTCGAACGAGCTTAATCCGGACTACTTTGTAGAAACCGCTGTCATGCTTTTCGAGCTTGCGGTGGAAATCAAGAAAAAAACCGGCGCTGCGGTCGAGTTCATCAACATGGGCGGCGGCATCGGCATTCCCTACCGGCCGGAGCAGACCGCGGTAGACTACAACTATGTCGCCGACGGCATGAAAGCCGCGTATGACCGCATCATGGTGCCGGCCGGGCTCGGGAACGTTTCCATCTTCTTTGAATGCGGGCGCCCCATCACCGGTCCCTACGGCTGGCTGGTAACCCGGGCAATCCACGAAAAACACACCTACCGGGAATATATCGGTGTGGACGCGAGCATGGCCGATCTCATGCGGCCGGGCATGTACGGCGCGTACCACCATGTGAGTGTCGTCGGCAAGGAAAAATCCCCGCACGACCGGGTCTACGACGTGGTGGGATCCCTGTGCGAAAACTGCGACAAATTCGCCGTACAGCGGAGCCTGCCGGAGATCGAAAAGGGTGACTTCATCATCATTCACGACGCGGGCGCGCACGGCCGTGCCATGGGGTTCAACTATAACGCCAAGCTCCGCGCCGGCGAGCTTTTACTCCGTGAAGACGGCAAAATTGTGGAAATCCGCCGCCGGGAAACCGAGGATGACTACTTTGCCACGCTCGACTTTACCGGACTGGGCCGTTTTACCGTGTAGACTTATGTGCCGTTGGCGGAATTGCCGGAAAAAAGCGCCTTGAACTGCCGTCCGCGGTCAAATTCATTCTTGAACATGCCGAAACTCGTTGCTCCGGGGGAAAACACTACTATGTCCCCCGGGTCGGCGTGTTTCCGTGCCGCCGCGGCGAGTGCTTCCAGTGACGGATAGGGTCCGTCGAAGCTGATTCCCCCCGAACGCAGCAACGGTACCAGTTTGTCCGTGCCGGTTCCGTCAAGAAGAAGGAGCCGCTTCACCGAACCGGCAATTTTGGCAAGTGGCTCAAAATCAAGTTCCTTGTCGGTGCCGCCGGCAAGCAGAATGACCGGTTTGTCAAAGGAAACGGCGGCGGCGGCAGCGGCTTCGGGAATTGTTGCTGCTGAATCGTTGTAGAAGCGTATCCCGTCCTCTTCATGAAAGAACTCGAGCCGGTGTTCAATGCCGGGAAAGGAAGCAAGCGATTTTCCTGCTTCTTCGGGATCAGCACCGAAAAGAACCATCATGTGCGCCGCGTTCACCAGGTTTTGCCGCATGTGCGTTCCCGGTACGGCAAGGTCGGCGGGAAGAAGTACCTTTTCCCTGCCGTTTCCGCACAGGATGCCGCGACGGTCCTGCCTTATGCATGTTCCTGCACGGGGCGTATCTGCCGGAAGCGTATCCGGCAATTCCGTGCGGGTGGTGTACCAGCGGACGGCTGCGCGTGTTTCGGATGCGAATACCGGCCCCCAGCCGTCATCCGCGTTGCAAAGGAGGTATGAATCCTCTTCCATGTCGGCATAGATGAGTTTTTTGTCGGCAACGTACGATTCCATGCTTCCGTACCAGTTCTGATGGTCGCTCATGATCGGGGTTATGAGCGCTACGCGGGGTTTGAGAAGGTTCCGCCCGCGCAAATCGGCAAGCTGCCAGCTAGATAATTCCAGAATGACCGGCGTATCAGCGGAGGTATCTTCGAGAAAGGTAAGCGGACTGACCGTTATGTTTCCGCCGAGAAAGGCGTGATAGCCCAGTGTTTTCATGCCATAGTGAAGCGCGCTGACCGTGGAGGACTTTCCCTTGCTTCCGGTTACCGCCAGGATGGGTGCCGACGAAAGGCGGAGAAAAACGGATACATCCGATTCAATTGATCTCGCCTGTTCAAGATACCGGTTTCCCTGCAATTTGACCCCGGGGTTTTTAATGACCATATCGGCATTTCTAAAATCATTCATTTCGTGACAGCCGAGAACGAAACGGATGCCGGGACAATCGGACAGCGCCTCTACGGACGGAGCCAGATCCTGCTCGCTTTTCATATCGGTTACCGTTACGAGCGCGCCGTGACGGGCGAAAAAACGTGCGGATGCAAGTCCGCCGCCATTCAGTCCGAGTCCCATGACCGTAACCTGGAGTCCGGAAAGATCTTTGAGTTTCACAAATGGGGGATTGTTAAAATTCAACGGTGTATTCCTTTTGGTCATGTTCATTGAGCGATGGAGTGATTCGCAGGTTCTTCCATCGTTCTCCCGGTTTTGCGGGAAACTGTTCCTTGAGATCGCGGAAAACGGCAGATTGTTCCGAAAACGGGTTTCTGTGGAGCTCGTCAAGAATCCGGTCGAGTGAATTCTCCAGGAACGGACGTATTTCGTGGAGCAATGCGGGGCTTCCAATGCCGATGGCATTCATGCTCACACAGTGCTGCTTGCAGGTTACCGGATAATAGGGATGATTGCGGATTCCGGGCGGAAGAACCAGTTTGCTGAAGAATTTGTTGATGTCGGCATCCATCCAGATGCCATGTACCATGTATCCTTCGCCGGATTCGCCCTTCCAGGTAACCGGGATGGTCTGGTTCAGTACCAGCGAGTCCGGATCAAGCCCGTTAAGGGGAAAATAATCGCATTCAAAGTAGAGGCGGGTCGTCCGGTAGGCAGGCGTACGCTCATTGGTTCCGGGCAATACAATCTCCGCTTCCAGCGTCCGGCAGGCGAGATCGACAAGAACCATATACAGATACGCCTGTCCTTCATATTCCTCCACGCGGTAGAATGTGGGGGTATGAATGGAACGGGGATCAAAACTCCAGCGTGTGCCCGCAATGAGCGACGGGCAGTGTTCTGCCAGAAAGGTAACCAGCTTATACATGACTTCCCGGTATCCGCCGGGAGGGTTGCTGTTGTCAATGGGGTGGTGAACGGGCAGGTCGGGAATGTCGAGCGGTTTTTCAAGAATCAGAAACTGGTCTTCCCCTTCATTGTAGTAAAACCGCACCGGACCACGTGCGTGTTCCTGCCGGATTTCACGCAGCACGGCGTTTATGGCCGCATCAGAAGAGATTTGCGCTGGTTTACTTGTAATCCTGCCCATACGGATTTATAGTATAGTATAATGAACCGAAATAAAAGCATTCTTTATGCCTTATTTTTCTTTCTCTGTTGTGTCCTCCCGCTCCAGGCGGAAGGGATTTTCGCAAGCATAATCTATGCCGAAGGCGAGTCTTTCCGTCTCATTCGGGACGGACGCCCGCGCAAGATTTCCGTGGACAGCAAGGAAGTATTCGGCATGGAAGTAAAGCCGGGAGATATTTTTCAGACAGCTTCCGATACCATGCTTGAGTTTACCATTCATGAGCTTGGAGCCACGGTAAAGATTGCCGAAAACACTTCTTTCCGGTTCGACCGCGAAGCGGAAAATAACCGGACTACCGGAGAATTGTATTATGGCCGTGTTCGTGCAAAGGTTGACCGGCTGGCCAGGGGCAGCACTTACCGCATATCTTCTCCGTCTCTTGTCGCCGGTGTGCGGGGTACGGATTTCGGCCTTGATGTTATCGCGCTGAGGCAGATCGGACCCGGATCAAAAGCGGAAATGGACGATACTGCCCGGGAATACGCTGCTGATGACGCAGAATCCGCGGTCATGCACCGTGTTTTCTGTTTTGAGGGATCGGTTCTTGTCGGAGACTTTTCCGGACCCGATCTTGATACGATCATTCTTACTGCCGGCGAGAAGGTTGAGCGGGTAATCATTCCTTCAGAGGACGGCGAGCCGGAACCGCTGAAAAAACAGCGCATAAACAATGAGATTCGCGAATTTTGGGACATGAGGCCGTTCAAGGGCATCGAATCCGGTATCATTCCGGTTGCCGATGTTCCCGTTGCGGAAGAAACATCTGACACGAGAGAATCCGGAGCCCGTCCGCTGAGATTCGGCAGCAACCGTTCCGCGAAGCATATGCGCATTCCCGGAGTGCTTACCTCTACCCTGATGGTTCTGGGAACCACCGCGTTTGTTTCCTCTGCGGTACTGGATTCGGTTACGTCGGATGAATTGATTGTGCGTACCGTCCGGACATCGGGCGGCATCATGATCGGTTCCGGACTGATTATTACCGTACTGTCACTCGTTGCCCGATAAGAGGTTGTGCAGATCGAATTTTCCTTCAAATACATACCCGCCCGAACCGACAACATACAGCTCGTTTTCCGCGGTATCCCAGCTTGCGGCCAGACGGCTGGTGTTGTCACGGTCACGTGCGATGATGGCGTCGGGCTGTCCGTCGGTTCCCGGTGTTTCAAACATGACCAGTAACTCATGACCCGAAAGACCCGAACAGACCGATGTAACGAGTGCGGCGGCAGCGCTTGCGCAGACTGCCGATTCAAACCGCGGCTTTGCCTTGAGTATGATGGTATCGCTTGTAATTGAATGGGCTATGACCGGGATGATGCTTTTATCCGGGAATGCCTGTTTTACCAGGGCTGAAAAGCCCGCATAATCCAGGGTCCCGAGCGAGCGGGGAAATGCGGTTATCACATCGTGCCGTATATGCAGTGCGGAACAGGATAATTCCGAACCTTCATGCGTAATTGTTTCAACAATGTTGCTGCAGTCTGCGCCGATAAGACTGCCGTTCAGTACAGAAAAAGGAGATCCGAGTGAAATGCGGAATTCATGCGCGCCGAGAACATCAACACTCAACGGTCCCCGTACGGTAGAAAACTCGATAGTGCTGCGGGCAACCCGGCCGGTATCAAAGGCAAAACGGGCGGCGCATAAAAGCGCGTCGTCTGCGGGATCGACCGCTTTACCCCGGTGGGAAAACATGCGGATGGTATTGTCTCCCGAGAGAAAGATGGTTCCGCTTGCGCCAACACCGAATTTACGGTTGCAGAGAATGCGAGAGGCCTCTCCATACCGCTCGGCTCCGAATTCCGCCTCCGGTTTCCCGGTATCTTTCAGTGCAGCGTTTTCCGGGTTGACTGCATCAAGATCCACGAGAATAAATCCGTTTCCGGCCAGTTGCATCTTGTAAAAAGGTATGATCATGAGCGTATTGTCCTCAACTGCCTTGAGTGCGCAAAACGGGTACGGGCAAGTTCAAGCAGATGCATGATCAGGTCGGGATACGCCAGTCCGGCTGCCTCGCACATCCGCGGAAACATGGAAATGTGGGTAAATCCCGGAATGGTGTTTATCTCGTTGAGAAACAGTTTCCCGGATTTTTTGTCCAGAAAAAAATCCACCCGGGAAAAACCGTCGAGATCAAGCGCTTCGTATGCACGGCAGGCAAGATTGGTTACCCGGTTCTTTTCTTCTTCGGAAAGGGGTGCAGGGATGATGAGACGGGCACCGTCCGGATCGATGTATTTCGCCTCGTAGTCGTAAAATTCGTGAGAAGGCGCTATTTCACCCGGTTCCCAGGCCGTTGCCCGGCCGTTTCCGGTTACCGAGCACTCTATTTCCCGCGCGGAAATGAAGGGCTCCACCAGCACCTTGGTATCCCAGCGGAAGGCTTCATCCAGGCAGGCGCATAAAGCGTCCGTGTTATCTGCTTTACAGGCGCCTACCGAGCTTCCCGCGCGCGCGGGTTTTACGAAAACCGGCCAGGGGAATTTCTTTTGAATCGTGTCGCAAACCGCGTCGCGGGACGTTTTACTATCGGGTGATCCGCCGGTTTTCCAGTCGGCAGAACGCAGGGCGAGGAAGGGAACGACGGGCAACCCTTCCTGTTGCCAGATCAGCTTGGTTTTTTCCTTGTCCATGGCGAGGGAACTTGCCATGACGCCGCCGCCAACATAGGGAATTTCAGCCATCTCGAAGAGACCCTGGATGGTGCCGTCTTCTCCGAAGGTGCCATGAAGCACGGGAAAAACCACGTCTGCCGGAATTGGTGAATCACCGCAGCGAAGGCCGCCGCTGCATCCGCCGCCGGGAACGATCTGCACCTGGCGGGCAGGATTACGGTCAATGGTGAGCGCAGTTTCGGCATTGTTCCTGACTGATTCTGCAACCCGACTTTCCTGGAGATACCAGGTGCCGTCACGGTCGATGCCGATCAGTGAAAGATGGTTGCCTTCTGCCGGTATGTGCCGGATAACTGATGCGCATGACAGAAGTGATACTTCGTGTTCCCCGGATTTTCCGCCATATACCAGTACAATGTTCATTGTTTTCTCCCATAACCCGCTTCCCTGAGCGCAGTTTTTGCTTCCTGTATTTCATCATAGGGATCGGTATGATCCCGGTATATTATCGAGTTTTCGTGTCCCTTCCCCAGAAGGAGCACCAGATCTCCGTCTGCCGCAAGGGAAACCGCCTTGCGTATGGCGGTCGGCCGGTCGGGGATGAGGTAAATTTCCTCGTCCCGTTTTTTCCCCGGACAGCCTGCCGCGATCATTTCGAGAATGCTCACCGGATCCTCATTGCGCGGATCTTCGTCAGTAACGATAACGATGTCGGAGTATTCCCCGGCTATGCGCCCCTGTTCCGGTCGCTTGAGCGTATCCCGTTCGCCTCCTGAACCGAATACACTGATAATCCTGCCGGAGATGCGTTTACGAAGGGGAGGAAAAACGGTCTGGAATGATGAGGGAGTATGCGCGTAATCCACGAGAACTTCAAAGGGTTGTCCTTCATCAATGAGGGTCATGCGGCCGGTAACGGGTAGCAGGCGGGGGAGCAGCGGAATTATGTCTTCCACCTGCATATCCAGCATGCGCGCTACGGTAATTGCCGCCGCAAGGACGTTATACACATTGAACGATCCCGGGAGATTGATGCGGGCGGGATACTCGAAGCCCGCGGCTGTAAGAATGAACCGTGATCCATGGGCATCGGTTTCTATGGCGGATGCCGATAAACCCTTGCGCGTGGTTGCCCAGGTTGAAAAGCCGTACACCGGTTTTTCCGTTGCGGCGCGGAAGTAGACTGAGGCAGGGTCTTCTTCATTTACCACGCCGAATGAGGGAATCGTACGGCCGTTTTTTACATGATCATACCGGTCAAGCGCGCGAAACAGGTTTGCCTTGTCGCTTTTGTACTGATCACGGGTTCCGTGGAATTCCAGATGTTCATGGGTGACGTTGGTCATGATGCCCGCGTCGAATGCGACATCGCCCAGACGGTTGGTTCGGGGGGAAAGGCCGTGGGATGATGACTCTATTACCGCATATTCGACACCGTTATCCCGCATGGTTGCGAGTTTTTCATGGATGGTTACCGCTTCCGGCGTCGTCTGGTGTTCGGGATTTGTGAGCGTTTCTTCCCCGAGGCAGTAGTCTACGGTAGAGATAAAGCCGGCCTTTTTCCCGCAGAGGCGGAGAAGCTGGAAGACGAGGGAGACTGTGGTGCTCTTGCCTTCCGTTCCGGTAACGCCGATAACCGCCATATCCCGCGAAGGATGATCGTAGAACTCCGCGGCAAGTGCCGACATGGAAAAGCGCGGATCTTCTACCCGGAGATAGACGATGCCGGGATGGATTTGCGCCGGTTTCCCCGAAAGAACAACCGCACGCGCACCGTTTGCGATTGCCTGCGCAATATATGCCGCTCCGTCGGTATGCAGACCGCTGAGCGCGAAAAAGAGCGATCCGGGCACCGCTTTGCGGGAATCATACACAAGAGACGTGATTTCGGGATCTTCTGTGCCGGTTTTCTCAAGGACGGACACTGCGCCGGCAAACGCGGAAAGTCGTTTCTTCATGGGTTGAATTGTACCAATGCGCACTTGTGTTGGCAACACCTTCCCGCTATTATGGAAAGCATGTACGAAGTTTCTGTAGAAGCGGATTTTGCCGCCGCCCATTTTTTATCGGACTATCATGGCAAGTGTGAACGCCTGCATGGGCACAATTACCGTGTCGTGGCGCATGCCCGTGGAACGGAGCTCGATGCCGGCGGAATGCTCGTGGATTTCGGTATTTTAAAGAAAGCGCTCCGGGATGTGTGCGCCTCCCTTGATCATTCGAATCTCAATGATCTGGAGCTTTTCGCCGCAAATCCGAGCGCTGAGCGGATTGCCCGTCATATTTTTGAAACAGTTTCCGCAGCGGCTCCCGACATACCCCTGTACGCGGTGGACGTGTACGAAACCCCTACCAACCGGGCACGGTTCTACGGCGCTGATCTCGTGTAACCTGATTTTGTTTTTTGCAGTTTTTCTTTATATATATAAGGGAGGATTCATGATAGAAGTCAGTCATGTATCCCGTTCCTTCGGATCCTTCCGTGCGGTTGACGATGTAAGTTTTTCCATCCGGAAAGGCGAGATCGTCGGACTGCTCGGGCCGAACGGCGCGGGAAAAACCACTACAATGCGAATGATCACCGGATTTCTCAATCCGACAGAGGGAAGTGTCCTGATCGACGGCACGGACCCGCAACACGAGTCGCGTGCGGTAAAACACCGCATCGGGTACATGCCCGAGTCCGCTCCCCTTTACGGGGACATGATGGTACAGGATTACCTGACGTATGTCTCACGGATACAGGGTGTTGATCCTGAAGTAAAACTGCCCGCGCTTGCCCGGTTGTGCGGCATCCGTGAAGTGATGCACAAGAATATCGCCGAGCTCTCACGCGGCTACCGCCAGCGCGTGGGGCTTGCCCACGCGCTTCTGCACGATCCGGAAATTCTCATTCTTGATGAACCGACTTCCGGACTTGATCCGAATCAGATCATTGAAGTGCGAAATCTTGTCAAGGAAATCGGCCGGACCCGTACGGTTATCATTTCAACCCACATTCTCAGCGAAGTGGAAATGCTTTGTGACCGTGTCATCATCATTTCAAGGGGGCGAATTGTCGCAGACAGTCCGACCGCGGAACTTCGCGGCCGTTTCGGGGAAGAAGCTGTTGTACACGTCGCCGTCTCGGGTTGTACCCCTGCCGCGCTTCGTAAAACCCTCTCGGAAATTTATGGAATACGTTCGTGTACAGAAACTGCTTCCGGTGAGCATGATACGGCGGGGAAACCGCTGGCAACCGTACGTGTTTCCGTTTCCGGGGGGCGCGATATCCGTCCGGACATCTTTGCGAAAATCCGTGAACGGAATTATGTGCTCTACGAAATGTCAATGCAACGGAACAGCCTGGAAGATGTATTCAGGACTCTTACCGCAGAAGGAGATGCATCATGAAAAATCAGCCTGCATGGATGGTCATCGCCCGGCGGGAACTGGCCACGTTT
>CAZQEF010000023.1:0-10178 GCA_964592325.1 uncultured Treponema sp.
TACGGGGATGATCCCCAGATGATGGTCTACACCATTCACAAGGCGCTTCCGTCATATGCCAGGAAAATCAGGAAGCCAATCCGCGCGTTGACCCATGTCCACTTTGTATACGGGGCGGAAGTTCCCCTGTGGTCCGGTTCTTTTGTACGTTGGGTTCTGCCCCGTGCAGGTGCACTTCCGGTAAACCATGTCCATATGGATTCAATTGGCATGGGGAGAATCCGCCGTATGCTGGCGGACGGCGAATTCCCGCTTGCCCTTGCCCCGGAAGGCCATGTTACCCATACCAGCGAAAGTGTTCCAGAACTTGAAACCGGAACCGCCCGTTTCTGCTTCTGGTGCCAGGATGATCTTGAAAAGCAAAACCGCCGCGAGGAAATGATTTTTTTGCCGATATCCATTCACTACCAGTATCATCCCCGGGCGGGAAAGAAACTTTCGCGCATGCTTTCCCTCATGGAAAAGGAAACGGGAATCACTCCACCGTCCGCGACCGGAAATCAGGAATTTGCAAACCGGCAGTATGCCGGCCGGCAGTATGCTGGCCGGCTCCTCCGTATCGGTCAGGCAATAATCGCACAGCTTTCCGCGTTTTACCGGGAAGAATCCGGAGGACAATGCGAAGAAGGCCAGTCAGCCGTTCTTGAGGCCGCGCTCAGGGCATGTGAACGGTTTTTCTCCCTGGCTCACGACGGCACCGCGCAATCCCGCATTTACCGGGTCCGCGCTGCGGCATGGGACCGTCTTTTCAGGAGCGACATGGACAAACTCTCCCCGCTGGGAACCGCTTTGGCCGGAAGGGAATCGGGAGAAGCATGGTACGCCATGAGACATCTGGAAACGGCAACCCTCCTGTCCCTGGTGAATCTCCAGGATATTCCGCAGACGGCTCCGCTTGAACAGTATATTGAAATTGCCAATAACCTGTATGACCTTATGGAACGCCTCAAGGGGGGAACACTGCGGAACCGGGCAAACATCTTCCTCAAGTATCCGGTTATTGTACCCGGCGAACCGGTCAACATGAGCGAATACCGCGACCTCTACCGCAAGGACAGACGCGCTGCGCTCGAAGAAGCAACAGAACGGTTCAGGGAATCGTACCGCCAGTGTATCCGGGACTACCGGGCCCACTTCCCCCTATAAACCAATATTGCCCGTGTAGACATACGAGAGGTGTTTCCGGGCAACGGCGGCAAGCGAAAGAAGTTGCTCAACCGGAATCGGATCCGGTTTACTCATCCGGTAATCCGGGTGATGGCGTGAAAGATGCAGGGGAATATCCGGCCGGATGGAAGCGATCCAGGCAGACAGATCGTCTATTTCTTTCGGAGACGAATTGAGACCGGGAATGACGAGCGTGGTTATTTCCACATGTATTTTCTTTGCGGCACGGGTTATGGACCTCAGCACCGGTTCCAGGGATCCGCCGCAGTATGTCCGGTAAAAATCATCGGTGAATGCCTTGAGATCAATATTCATGGCGTCAACATGATGGAGCAGTTCGTCCAGAGGGCGGGGATTGATGTATCCGTTTGTCACAACAACGGTACTGAGTCCCTCTTTGCGGACAAGACGGAAAGTATCCTGCATGTACTCAAAATTGATGACGGGTTCATTGTAGGTAAACGCGAGTCCGCAATTTCCCCGCGGTACGGCATCCAGGGCTGCCCGGACAAGTTCGGTCGGACTCATGCGGCGGGGAAACCCCGCTGGCGGAGCGCGCGACAATTCCTGTTCTGCATGGCGGGCGGTCTGCGAGATATGCCAATTCTGACAAAATGAGCAGGTGAAGTTGCAGCCGTACCCCCCCGCGGAGAGGATGTATGAACCGGGTTTGAACCGGGCAAACGGCTTTTTTTCAACCGGATCCAGGGAAAGGGCCGATACGATGCCGTACTGCGCACACCGGAGTTCGCCGTTCCGGTTTTGCCGTACCCCGCATCTGCCGAATGCGCCGTTCGGCAAAACACAGGCATGGGGACAGAGCAGACAGATAACCTCACCGTCCCGGTTTCCCATTTTTTGATATTCCGCACGTTTTTCCGTCATCACGTATACCGTGTTACCGTGAAACGCTGTATGGAGCACGGTTCATCGGGAGCAATTCCGCCTTTTCTGCGGGCAATGGCAAGCTGCTCAAAGACGGTTTCTACTCCGTCAAGATCAGGGAGCAAAAGCCCCCGCCTTATACCGCTGGTAACAATAACGCCATATTGTTTTGGATCCAGCTCATCATGTGAGGTAACCGGTTCAGGCTCGGAAAGAATGTCAACGCTGATTTCCAGGGAATCAAGCTCTTCTGTGCGTACGGCATCAAACCGGGGATCCTCGGTACTTGCCGAAACGGCATTTCTGATAATCTCTGCCGCCACGGTTTCCTTGGTGGGCAATATTGTGCCGATGCATCCACGGAGCGCCCCGGATGCATGGATAGACACAAAACACCCGGCAGTTTTTTTACCAAAATGAGGGACTTCATCCACACTGACTATTCTGCCCTCCCGGATGTATGTTTCAATGGTTTTTCTGGCTATACGCACCGGTACCGATTCATCTGTTTTTTCCGGGTCCATATGAACCTCCTGTCATTGTTCAAATGCAGCGACACAATACCCGATACCAAACGGCGCTTCATAGGAGAAGCGGGTACAACGGGGTGAATCAAAAAGTGACGAAATCATGACGAGTGAAGCATAACCGCATTCCGCAGCGCTTACCCGGAGTACCGGGTCAATACTGTAAAGCGCATCCATATCGGAAGCATCAATCGCCGCACAAATTTCACGGTCAAACGCGGCGCCTTCCGGAACTTCCCCGTAAGGGCTTTCCCCGTTTACTTTGTGTGACAGGTCCCCGCTCGCAACGACGCAGACCGTGCGGCCCGTCTCCCGGGCAGCTTCACCGATGCAGTGTCCGGCTCGTCTGAGTGCGGGTATACTCATGGCGGAACAGGAAAGGGCGACGATGGATGCCGCCGTTCCGGCCTGCTGTAAAAAATGAAGGGGAACCAGTACTCCGTGATCCAGATCGGTATCGTATCCCATCCGCTCGAGCCGGTCGGGGTCAACAGTTCCCGCCGGCACCTTTGCGGCAGCAAGGTGCTCCATGAATGATTCACGGAAGCCGTCATCCTGTGTTGCCGACAGAACGACAGAAGGTGCGCCGAAGCGCGCAAAAGAGCCTGAAAGATTTGGAGAATCATACACAAAGAGAAAGTCCGAAAAAAGCGGAGCATGCGGTGATATCAGGACAACCGTGTCCGGGTGTCCTGCTGCTGCCTGTGCCGCAGCACGCCGGCAGGCAAGGACAGTTATATCGGCGTCCCGTTCACGGCCCCTGCCAATCTGCGGCAAAAGAACCGGCGGGTGCGGCAGGAGGAATGCGGAATGGACACCTTTTCCTGCTGATTGCCGTTCCATGGCCCCATTATAGGCCCAAACACCGCAGAATCAAAGTATTTATTCCATACATCGCCCGCCTGAACGTACAATTATCCCCTTTTTGGTGACAATTATGAAAAAAGCGCCTACAATAACAGTAGCTATGCAACTGTCAGCAGATGTTCTTGCGCAATTCAATCATCTGGAACGATCAGGGGCTCTTGAAACCCTTGATGATCTCAGAAAGGAAAACCGCTCCCTTGAACGCATCATCACCGATGCGACCCTTCTGGTTTCCTACACTGATGTCCAGGCGATGCTCGGATTCATAATCGCGCAGCTGCTTGATTATTTTATTCCCCGTTTTCTCGTATTTATGGTACAGCCGCCCCGCAATCGTGACATCCGTCAGTTTTGCTACCGCAACCTGAAAAAATCAGACGAAGTTCTCAGTACCCGCTACTATGACATCCTCAAAGACCACTTTGAAAAGAATCCCGGCAGTATTTCCTTTCACGATCTTGAACAGGCAGTCGAACCAGGGACCTTCGGCCAGGATTTCCTGCAGTTTGAACCTGAAATCATTTTTCCGATGTTTGGAATTGGCGGCATGTACGGCACGGTCATTCTCGGCAGCAAAATTGTGGACCAGAAATATACAGAGCAGGAGCGGAAGTATGTTGACCGGATGATACGGTTTCTTTCGGTGAGCATGCAAAACGGTCTCCATTATGAGAGTTCCATAACGGATCCGAAAACCGGCCTGTATACGCATGATTATTTCATGCACCGGCTTGAAGAAGTGATGGCCCACAACCGCAGACACGGCACCCGGTCCGGCATACTCATGCTCGATGTTGACCATTTCAAGCGGTTCAATGATACCTGGGGACACATGACCGGAGATGATGTACTTTTGGCGCTTTCCCGGGTACTGCTCCGTTCGCTTCGTCAGGAAGACTGCGCGGCGCGCTTCGGGGGAGAGGAATTTTCCGTACTGGTCGCCGAATCAAGTCCGGAGACGCTCATGCAGGTAGCCGAACGTATACGTACCGCCATCAGCCGGCTCCGTATTCCCTGCGGGGAACATTCGCTGTCGGTTACGGTGAGCATTGGTGCCCGCATGACTGATGTGATGCCCGGAATGACCCCGATGATTCTCATAGGAGACGCCGACAAGGCGCTGTACCGGTCAAAATCCGGCGGAAGAAACCGCTCTACCCTTTATATGCAGGGACTTCTCGAGCGGGCGTTCATTCTTAGAAACAACCGGTAACAATCAGAAACCCGGTCCACCCATACCCATCATTTTGGCAGCCATTCCCTTGTTCTTTGCCATCTTGCGCATGGTTTGCCGCGTTTTTTCAAATTGCTTGAGCAGTTTGTTTACTTCGCCGACAGAGGTGCCCGAACCGCGCGCGATACGCTTCCGGCGCGACGGACCGATAATGAGATGGTTGGCGCGTTCCTTCATCGTCATTGACTGAATGATCGCTTTTTGCGATTTGAGACCGGAAGTATCGAGATCCTGTTCGCTGATTTGCCCCGCCAAACCCGGAATCATTTCCAGCATTGACTGAAGGGAGCCCATCTTGCCGACCCGTTCAAGCTGATCAAGCATATCCTGGAGCGTGAAAGATTCTTTGGCCATCTTCTTCTGAAGGGCCGCGGCTTCTTCGACATCGATGGTTTCCTGGGCTTTTTCTACAAAACTGACAATGTCGCCCATACCGAGAATACGTCCGGCAAGACGCTCCGGATAAAACGGTTCGAGATCTTCGAGATGTTCCCCGACACCAATGAAAAGAATCGGCTTTCCGGTAATGCTGCGCAGCGACAAAGCGGCGCCGCCGCGTGCATCCGAATCAAACTTGGTAAGTATGACTCCGGACAAACCGACATTTTCGTCAAAGGTTTTTGCAATATCAACGGCATTCTGTCCGGTCATGGAGTCGGCGACAAGCACGGTTTCCACCGGTTGCAGCGCCTTCTTGATCGCGACGATCTCACCGGTCATCGCCTCATCTATCTGAAGCCGGCCGGCAGTATCGACTATGAGCGTATCAAATCCGTTCTTTTTTGCATGGGCAAGCGCGTTTTTCGCCACCTTGAGCGCATCGGTGGATTTTTCATGGTACACGGGAATGCCCGCTTTCTCGCCGAGCACGCAGAGCTGGTCCACTGCGGCCGGGCGTACCAGGTCACATGCGGCAAGCAGCGGCTTCCTGCCCTCCCCCTTGAGGCGAAGCGCAAGTTTGGCCGCGCTCGTGGTTTTTCCGGAACCCTGCAACCCCAGAAAGAGAATGACTGAAAGGGTATCAGGACCCTTGAGTCTGAGGTTCTGCCGCTCATCGCCGAGCAGGGCGACCATACGGTCGTGTACTATCTTTACGAACTGTTGTCCCGGATCTACCGACCGGAGAACTTTTTCACCCTTCGCTTCTTCTATGGTCGCGTTTACAAAACGGCGTACCACACGGAGGTTAACATCCGCTTCAAGAAGCGCCATCTTGATCTCTTCAACAGCGTCTTCAATATTTTTTTCGGATATCTGGGCCTTTCCGCCGATCCGGCGGACTATGTCACTGAATGATCCCGTCAGTTTTTCAAGCATAATCAGATCTGTTCTCCATTGAGCAATTGTTCAATAAACTGTTTGGGCTCTTTTTCCTTGTTCAGGATGGTGAACAGCCCGTTGCAAATGGGCAACTTGAGATTCTGGTTCATCGAAAGTTCATGTACATACTTGCAGGCAACCGCCCCCTCGGGGAGATAGCCGACTTCCGTAATTCGTGCAAGCAGGTCATCGAGGCTGGAGAATTTGTCCAGCATCCTCCTTTTGATGATATCCTGGCCGAACCGCCGGTTGCGGCCGTATTTGCTGCGGCAGGTAACATCAAGATCCCCCACACCGGAGATCGATGTGAAAGTCTCCTGGTGGGTTGCCCCCATCGCACGACCGATAGTCTGTATTTCGTTGAGGCCTGCGGCTAGAAGGAGCGATTCGGTATTGTCGCCGAATGCTTCGGAATCTTCCGCTATGGCATCGAGAACGCCGAAGGCAACCGCAATAACGTTCTTTGCCGCGGCGCATACCTGTACGCCGATAACGTCGAGACTTGAATACACCAGAAGGCCGCGGGAACGGAGCACTTCACGGAAGCGGATGGCGTTCATGGGACTTTCGCTGGCGGCGATGAGCCCGGTAAGCTTGCCCATGGCAACTTCTTCCGCATGACTCGGACCGGCAATATACACGAGGGCCCGGCGATAGGATTCGGGAAGCACCGATTCGAGTGTTTCCAGAATGAGGCGCGGACCCGAGCTGGAAGGAATGAATCCCTTGGTGAGTACGCCGATACAGGTAGAACCGTCGCTGATTGACGGAACATCCCGTATGTCGCGTATGGTGGATTCAAGATAGAGGGACGGGCTGGCAATAATAAGAAAATTCTTGTTTGAGGCAACCGTCCGTTTGTCCGCTGACGCTTTCAGGTTCGCCGGCGTGGGATATCCGGGCAAAAACCGGGTATTCTCCCGGTTGTTGTTAATGGAATCCACCACATCCTGTTCAATTGCCCAAAGTTCAACATCGTGTCCGGACCGTGCAAGGGAAATGGCCATTGCCGTTCCCCAGGCGCCGGCACCAAGAATACCGATTGACTGTTTCATGAATACACGCTCCTTCCGGCAGTGCCCGAGACCCTAGAACCAGCAGCCGTTTCCGTCTTCCCAGGCGACCATTTCATTGGACTGGAAAAACAGTTTCAGCTCACGTTCCGCACTTTCGGGTGAATCAGACGAGTGAATGATGTTGTGGTTGGTGTGCAGACAGTAGTCGCCGCGGATAGTTCCCGGCGCTGACTCACATACGGCCGTCGGTCCGCATAATCTGCGGACAAGCTGAATTGCCTCATCACCCTCAATGGCCATTGCAACCACGGGTCCCGATGTAATGTAGTCAATAAGGTCGTCGTAAAACGATTTGCCCTTGTGCTCGGCATAATGCGTTGCAGCCAAAAGCGGCGGAATGACCATTACTTTCAATCCGATGATATTGAGTCCCTTCCTTTCAAAACGGGAAAGCACATCTCCTACAATCCTCCGCTGAAGCACTCCCGGCTTCAGCATGGCAAAGGTTCTTTGTATTGCCATTATTGTTTCCTCCAATCAAGAACATTCATTGTAGTACATATCCCGTCTTTTGAGAACAGTTACTTTTGTCCGGCGATTGCGGACACCGCATAGTCCAGTGCTTCTTCCAGGATTTCCCGGGGAGGTTCAGGGATAAAATTCTTGTCCATGAGCATTTGGGTAAGATCACGTGCCGAGCGGATATCTTCCGCGGCCCGGTCGTGTACGTCCTGCCAGCTCATGGTACGGCGGGCGACTCCTTCTTCGACGGCCTTCATGGCAACGTCGGCGGCTTCAACGGCAAACACGTCGGTGTCTTCCATGGTCGCGATAATGTGCTCGCTGTCACAGCCTTTCTTGCGGGAGAAATCCGCGATGGAATGGGCACAGGCGATTGCCATGCCGTCGGTAATCTTGCGGCTGCGTACCAGAAGGGCACCTTTCAGGATACCGGGGAAGCACACCGAATTGTTCACCTGGTTCGGAAAGTCGCCGCGACCGGTCGCCACGATAAACGCTCCTGCTTCCTTTGCTTCGTGCGGCCATATTTCCGGCACCGGATTTGCGCAGGCGAACACGATTGCCTTCTCCGCCATGGACGCGACCCATTCCTTCTTGACCGTACCCGGACCAGGCTGTGAAAGCGCGATGAGAACATCCGCGCCCCGGATGGCATCTTCGATCGTTTCAATACGTCCGGGATTTGTCTGCCCGCAGATTTCCCATTTCCGGTAATAACGGGTATCCTTCTCGATATCGGTTCTTCCGGCATGGAGGGCGCCGCGCGAATCGCAGACGATCATGTTATCGCCTTTTCCGCCGTCGGCCAGAATGAGACGGGCAATGGTCGTATTGGAAGCACCCGCTCCCAGAAGCACGATTTTCGCGTCCTGGAGCGTTTTCCCGGCAAGATGAAGCGCGTTTATGAGACCGGCGAGCGTTACACACGCGGTGCCCTGGGCGTCATCGTGCCAGACCGGAATGTCACAAACCTCCCGGAGCACATCCAGAACCCGGAAACAATCCGGCTGGCTGATATCTTCAAGATTGACCGCCCCCACGGACGGTTCGAGCATTCGCACAAAGTTGATGATTTTTTCCGGATCATTTTTCCCGGCGGGAATCCCCCGTTTTGCCGATTCGTCCTCACGAACGCGCGAATCGACACAGAGGGCGATCGAATCAACGCCGCCGAGGTATTTCATGATCATCGCCTTGCCTTCCATGACACCGAGCCCTCCGGGAGGAGTACAGTCTCCGTCGCCCAGCACCCGTGTCGAATTGCTGACCACGGCGACAAGATTACCCCGGTTGGACAAAGTAAACGACGCGTCGTTATCGTCCCGGATCGCGGTGGAAACCGCAGAAACGCCGGGCGTATACCAGGTATTGAACCAGTTGAATCCGTACAGGCCACATTTGGGCACCGTCTGCATTTTTCCGGCATAAAACTCATGGGCAAGCAGGGAAAGTTTCTTTAAAAAGAGTGTTTTTGCGCGCGCTTTTTCTTCTTCGGTAAAATTGGCGGGAAAGGCATCCGCAAGGTTGGAAAGGCTTTTATCAAGTTTCATGGACGAGAAAATACCACAGAAAGACGTCTACTTCAACTGCTCAAGCTGTTCGCCGATTTTCTCTCCTGAGTGCTTCATGTTTTCCGCGATGGAACGGAATTCGCTCATGACCTCTTTGAGCCCGTCAAGCATGAGTGTTATTGCCGTAATACCCTCAAATACCCGGCCGGATATCATTTCGAGTTCCTGCATGGATTCGGCGATAGTTCCCGCTCCCTCGGCCATTAACCCCGAATGCTCGGTAACATCATTGGTGACCTGCTGGAGCGTATTCATGGTTTCGAGCACATGCGCCGTATCGGTATTGGTCTTTACGAGTCCGGACGAGAACCGGGCAATGGTTTCATGAACCGTATTGATATCACTGATCATGGTTTCAAAGGAACGGTCCAGCTCGCCGCTCGAGCTCGCCATGGTTGTTATATTCTGTACAATTTCCTCTATTGAAGCGGCGATTTCCCGTGAACTTTCCGAACTGGCTTCGGCAAGTTTCGTGATTTCCTCGGCAACAACGGCAAAGCCTTTTCCTGCGTCTCCGGCATGGGCAGCTTCAATCGCGGCATTCAGTGCCAGCATATTGGTCTGCTCGGCGATGTTTTCTATTATTTCCGCCATGCCGTTGATTCGGGTAATGCTGTCGCTGATAGTGGTAATATTGTTGTACGTAGCAACAAAGTGATCACGGCTTTCGCCCGAGGAATCAACCAGATCCTTTACAACCGTTTCATCCCGGAGCGCGGCATCCGCCATCTCGCTGATTGCGTCAATCATCGACTGGACGGAATTACGGGATCCGTCTACCACATCTTTCTGATCGAGGATGCCGCGGTCAAGATGGTTCAGTCCCGATGTAACCCGTTCAAGAGCGTTTTTCACCGTCTTAACCTGTTCTTCCAGAACGGTCGTCTCGTTCCGCATGTTTTCGATAAATCCGTCCACCACTTCAAAGGTTGAAGACGTGTTGTCTACCGACTCAAGCAGTTTCTCGCCGTTTCCGCTTGCGCCGGATGCTTCTTCACGGAGGGAGGAAGCCATGCCCTGAAGCAAACCGACAAACCGGGCAAATTTTCCCTGCAGGGTATTTTCGTCT
>CAZQEF010000024.1:0-10024 GCA_964592325.1 uncultured Treponema sp.
ATCCAGCGGGTGTCTCCCATGCCACGGATTCCGCCGCCGAAGACAATATTCGCAGAGCGGGGGAATAGCGCGAACGAGTTCACCAGGAGCATGGCTCCGGTTTGCGCTATTACCGAAGCATCACGGGTAAAGATTCCGGCGAATGATTCGGGGAAGACGACAAACAGTGCGAAGAAGATGGTGGAAGCCGCCCAGCACAGGAGCAGGGCAGTCTGGCCGGTTCGGCGGATTTCGGCCGGCCGGCGCTCGCCGGTTCGCCGACCCGAGAGCGTCATGGTCGCGTTTCCCATCGCCATGAAGAAGAGGGCGGGAACCATGGTTATCGAGGCGACTATTGTGTAGATGCCCGCAGCAAGGGGATCTATTTCATTCAGAAAGCGAATGAGAACAATGTTTCCGATATTCCAGGAGAACTCTTCAAAGCTTGCCGGAATACCGATCCTGATGACTTTAAGATACACTCTGAGTTTTGCCTGGCGTATTGCCGTAAATGAAAGGTATACCGGCAGTTTGCGCGAAAAGGCCTTGGTAACCGTGTATACAGCTCCGATGATTTCTGCGGTGAGTGTCGCGACGGCCGCGCCAGCTATGCCCATTGCGGGAAAGCCCAGTTTTCCGAATATAAGTACCCAGTCGAGAAAAATGTTGATTGCTGCCCGGAGTATGGACGACAGCATGAGCGGGCGGGTGAATCCGGTTCCGTTATAGACGGCCATTGCCGCGGTATTGATTCCCGAGAAAAGGAGTCCTGCCGTGGAGATTTTCGCGTACAGTGCCGCATAACCCAGAATAGGTTCTTCAAGACCCATGAGGCGGAATATTATCCGGTTCCCGAAGAACCAGATGGCAAAAAGCAGTACCGAGAAAAAGCTTGAAAAAACGAAGGTTGACCCGAGGATGGATTCAGCCTCGGCGGGTTTTTGCTCACCAAGTTTCTGGGCTACCAGAATGGCGGTTCCGGTTCCCAGCGCGAAGAGAAATGACATGGTCGTCCAGATAGTGAATCCTGCATTTCCAACCGCGGAAAGGTATTCCGGTGACGCGTTACCGAGAAAAGCCTGGTCAGTTATCTGCTGTACTTTTGTAACAGCCATACCGGCAAGAATAGGGATGCCGATACCCAAAAGGGATGTTGTCAGTTTTTCCTGTTTCATGATTCCTTCTCGATTGAAAGGCCTGGGGGAACGCCTGGATGATATTTATACCCGGTTTCCTGATCAGGTTCAATAGTTCCGAAAAAAAAAAATTACTAAAATGCAAATGACTTGCAAAATATGGCGTTATTACGTACATTCTCTGTAACAGGAGCTTATATGCGGAAATGGATTATCGGAATGGCGTTTATTGTATGCGCGGCAGCAGGACTATCTGCAATGCCGGCTGCCGAAGCGGATGGCGAAAAAAGCAATCCGCCGGTCGTGGTTGTAAGCATTCTCCCACAGCAGTACTTTGTGAACCGTATCGGGGGAGATGACGTTGAGATCCTGGTACTTGTCGGCCCAGGTCAGAGTCCGCATTCCTACGAACCGACGCCGCGTCAGCTTGAGAAGCTTTCCCGTGCTGCAGTCTGGATTCTCTCCGGTACGGACTTTGAGGGTGTCCTCGTGGAAAAGGTGCGGGCACAGTTTCCTTCAGTACCGATTGCGGACGGAACCAGGGGGGTAACCTTCCGGAGTATGGACGACCGGCATGGAGACCTTGCCGGCCGGCATGAGGATCATGACCTCAACATCGATCCGCATACCTGGCTTGGACGTGAACCGGCGAAGATCATGGCCAAAACCGTTTATGACGAGCTGTCACGTATTGTACCGGAACAGGAGTCTGTGTATCGGAACAATCTTGCCTTGCTTGTTTCGGATATTGATGAACTGTTCGATTCGTTGTCCGGGAGGCTTTCACCCCTGCAGGGAAGAAGTGTACTGGTCTATCACCCCTCATTCGGTTACTTCCTGGATGAATTCGACCTGCACCAGGAAGCAGTTGAAACGGGCGGACGCGAGCCGACCGTACGGACACTCGCGCAACTCATGGAGAGGGCAAAGTCGGAACACGCGCAGGCCATATTTGTGCAGGAGCAGTTTTCCACTGTTGCGGCAACACGCATTGCCGACGAATTGGGAATACCTGTTGTTCCGCTCGACCCGCTCTCCGGTGAGTGGATGGACAACATCCGCCGCATGGGAGATGCGCTGGAGATGTCACTCAAAAACAACACACGGTAAGCTGTGATATAGTGTACGTATGAGCAAGGACATTCTTACAGCGGACATACTTGAGAGTATATCAGATGGTGTGTTCACTGTTGACAAGAATTGGAAAATTACCTCGTTTAACCGCGCTGCCGAACACATTACCGGTGTGAGCCGGGAAAAGGCCATTGGACAGAACTGTTTCGAAGTATTCAAATCGGACATGTGCGAAACTGATTGTCCCTTGCGCAGAACCATGAAAACAGGAAAGCCGGTTATTGACCGGGCGGGATTTTGTCTTTCGGCGAAAGGGAAACGCGTGCCCATCAGTGTCTCGACCGCATTGCTTGTAGATGCCGACGGAACCGTACTCGGCGGCGCGGAAACATTCAGGGATCTCAGCGAGCTCGAGAATCTCCGCAAGGAACTCGAACAGAAAAGGCAAAATGAGGGTTTTACAAGCAAGAGTCCCTCAATGGAACATATCCTTTCCATGCTCCCGGCAGTATCCGACAGTACGGCCACCGTCCTGATACGGGGCGAGACCGGTACCGGCAAGGAAGTACTCGCAAGAACCATTCATGACATGAGTCCCCGGTCACAACAACCTTTTGTTGCGATAAACTGCAGCGCCCTGCCGGAGAATCTTCTCGAATCAGAACTGTTCGGATACCGGAAGGGCGCGTTTACCGGAGCTGACCGTGATAAACCCGGTCGTTTCGCACTTGCGGAAGGAGGTACGCTTTTTCTGGATGAAATTGGCGAATTGACTCCGGCTTTGCAGGTCAAGCTTCTCCGGGTTCTCCAGGAACATGAATATGAACCGCTCGGGGGAACACGGGCGGTCAAGGCCGATGTGCGTATTCTATGCGCAACAAATCGTGATCTGGCGGCAATGATTACAGAAGGTTCGTTTCGACAGGATCTGTATTACCGGATACATGTCATTGCGATTGACCTTCCCCCCCTTCGTGAACGCCGTGAGGACATTGCCGATCTTGCCGATTACTTCCTGAACAGGGCGCTTTCAAGAACCGGCAAAAAGATTACCGGATTCACTCCGTCCGCGCTTCGGGCGTTTTACGCATACAGTTGGCCGGGAAATATACGTGAACTCGAAAACGGCATTGAACGGGCGGTAGTGCTTACAACGGCAGGCCCGGTTGATATCGATGTTCTTCCTGCAGAAATGCGACAGGACGTTGTATCAGAAAACGAAACAGGAAAGACCCGCGCCAGCGCAACTCCCTCCGGCAATCCCGTCAGGGCAGCGCCGGCAGGTCTTTCCGAAGTACGTGATGAAACGGAAAGAACGTTTATAATTGCCATGCTGGAACGCAATGGCTGGCATCGGGAAAAAACTGCGCAGGCGCTCGGCATGAACAAAGCCACTCTGTGGCGCAAGATGAAAAAATATGGAATTATCCGTTAGTCCTCTCCATGGCAGATACAACCACCGCACGAACCTTTTCCGGCAGATCGGAGGCCTCTTCGCGTGTGAGATTTGCCGTGTTTATGGGCGGATGGATGGTAAGTTGAACCGTTGCGTTCTGAACCTTTCCTTTTTCTTCCAGAAGACGCCATGAGCCGTTGAGCGTAAATGGAATGATGGGGACTTCCGCCTTGAGGGCGAGTTTGAAACTCCCCGCCTTGAATTCTGCGACCGGTTTTCCGCGGCTTCTTGTGCCTTCGGGGAAGATGACGAGCGGGTATCCTGCCTTGACTGTTTCAACGGCTTCCTGCATTGCCTGCACTGACTGACGCATGTTTTTCCGATCCAGGAAGGTACACTGCATCAGTTTCATCCATCCCGCAAGGCCGGGGACGGCGAGGATTTCGATCTTGGAAATGAACGCCTTTCGTTTTGCAATGAAACCGAGCAGTATGGGAATATCAAGATAGCTTTGATGATTCCCGATAAAAACCACCGGCGTGTCTTCCGGTATGTTTTCTTTTCCCCGGACTTCCACCGTGCCGCCGGCAAGGCGGACGACGAAACGGGCCCATTTTGACACCTGCCCGGTAACAATACGGTCCCGTTCGGCTATTCTGCCTTTCCGGTCGAGATGCTTTGCCCATAATTGTTTCGGAATGAGCAATACCAGATACCCGAAGAAGAGTATAACTGCAATAATGGTTCGGATCATGTACGGTCTCTCCTGGATACCATAATACCAAAAGAATTAATTATCGCAAGATATTTCACTCCTGATTTTGCGTGTCGCCGTCATCATGTTGGAAAGGCTTGCTTCAGTTTCTTCAGTTCCGCGTGTTTTGAGTCCGCAATCAGGATTCACCCAGAGCCGGTGTGCCGTTTCGGCGGTAACGCCGAGCTTGTCAATCATGGTTTTCAGTACTGCTTCAATTTCATCCCGGGGCGGAACGCGCGGTGAGTGAATGTCGTAGACACCCGGTCCGACCGCTGTTGCGAACTCATGTTCGGAAAGCGTATCAAGGATGGAGAGATTGGAACGCGACGCTTCGAAAGAAATAACGTCGGCGTCCAGGGCATTGATTTCGTCAATGATTCCGGTAAAATCGCTGTAACACATGTGTGTGTGTATCTGGGTTTCCGGGCGTACGCCGCTGTGCGTGAGACGGAAGGCCTTGATTGCCCAGTCGAGATAGTCGCTTTGCCAGTCCGCCCGCCGCAGGGGAAGCTTCTCCTTGAACGCGGCCTCGTCAATCTGGATGATGCTGATGCCGTTTTTCTCGAGATCCAGAACTTCTTCCCGTATCGCCCGGGCTATCTGAAAGGCAATATCCCGATGCGAGATGTCATCACGGGGGAAGGACCAGTTGAGTATGGTAACCGGGCCGGTGAGCATTCCCTTGACCGGTTTCGGTGTGAGTGATTGTGCATACACCGCAAGGTCAACGGTCATTGGCTTGTTACGGGAGACATCACCGTGGATTATGGGAGGCTTGACGCAGCGGGTTCCGTAGGACTGTACCCAGCCGTTCCGGGTAAAGGCGAATCCGGCAAGGTTTTCACCGAAAAACTCGACCATGTCGTTCCGCTCGAACTCGCCGTACACAAGCGCGTCAAGCCCGATCGATTCCTGAAAGGCGATGATATCCCGGATCATGGATCTGATGGTTTGTTCATACTTCTCGCGATCTATTTCCCCCCGGCGGAGGAGGGCACGGTTCTCCCGTACTTCGGCGGTTTGGGGAAAGGAGCCGATGGTTGTGGCGGGGAGATAGGGGAAGGTGAACCGCTGTTGCTGAATGACGCTCCGCTCAGCGCGGGGAGGAAACCGTACAAACAGAGATGGGTCAATTTGCTCCGGTTCCGGAGCTGCCGATGAGGATTTGTATGAATTCTCTTTGCCGGAGAATTCTGCTGCGGATGTTCCCGCTGCAAGATTTGCGAGTTCGGCGAGTTTTTCCGTCGCGAAAGCCAGTCGTTCAAGCAGGCCGGAATCGAGTCCGGTTTCCGCTTCGAGGGATACCGGGACATGGAGAAGGGTGCAGGACGGCGCGATCGTAATGTGGTCTTCCGGCAGGCCGGAAGCTTTCACCGCAGCCTTAATGAGATGCCGGGTTGCCGACGGATCGGCGCGCCAGATATTCTTTCCATTGATGACGCCGATTGTCAGTTCCTTGTCTCTGGGGAAAACGGAAGTTTCCAGAAGTTCAAGATTCTTTTTGCCTTCAATGAAATCGAGTCCGATGCTGTTGAACGGCAGGGCGAGGATTTCCTGCCAGACATCACGAACATCTCCATAGGCAGTGTGCAGATGTATGCGGAGCGTACCTTTCGAGCCGAGAATTGCCTGGTAAAGCGACGAGAAGAAGGATGAATCTTGCGGTGAAAGGTCGGTAACGAGCGCCGGTTCGTCAATCTGGATTTCGGGAATGTTTTCATCAATGCAACGTTGGAGGAGTTCCTTCCAGACTTTCACGATGGCAGGGGCAAAGTCGGCGCGCGATCTGGTCCCGGTGTACCGGGCAAGACGGAGAAAAGTAAAGGGGCCGATAAATACTGGCCGGGTTTGAATCCCGGCGTCAAGCGCTTCACGGTACTCGGTAAACGGTTTGCTGCTCCGGATCGAGAAGATCATGTCATCTTCGAGTTCCGGGATGATATAGTGATAATTGGTGTTGAACCACTTGGTCATGGTCAGCGCATGGAGATCAATACCTGTCCCCTGATAACCGCGGGCAAGGGCAAAGTAGCGCTCCAGGTCGCCAAGCGGGGCTTCTTTGAAGCGCCCGGGAACGGCATCAAGAAGAACCGCGGTATCGAGCATGCTGTCATAAAATGAGAAGTCATTCGAAGGTATCGTGGTGATACCCGCATTTTTCATGAGTTGCCAGTTCTCCGCGCGGATCTTTTTTCCGGCCGCGAAGAGTTCCTCGTCCGATATTTCCTTGCGGAACCATTTTTCCGTGGCGAATTTCAATTCCCGATGGGCCCCGATTCGGGGAAACCCTGCTAGTGTTGTTTTCATGATTAGAGCGTACTGTGTTTTATTGATATAGTCCAAGATTATTATCTTATGGTTAGGTATAGGTAAAAACTATAACAAAACATGATAACGGAGCTGATTGAATGGACTGCTGCCAAAATTGTTGAAAGAATCAGTGCTGCCTGTATGCTTTCCCCGGAGTCTTTCCGGAGCAAACACGGTGGAGATTCTCCAGAAAAAGTGTTCCCGCGCGTGAAAATACGGCTTTCTCCGGATGTATGTATCCGACTGTAATGGTTTCATCAATATCCAGCGGGATCGCCGTGATGCTGTTTCCGTTCAGGTCGCTCGTAAGGATGCCGGTGGAGATGGTATAGCCGTGAAGACCAATCAGGAGATTGAAGAGGGTCGCGCGGTCGCTGACTTTTATGCTTTTCCGGTGAAAGACGGTGCTCTGTATTTCCTCGGAAAAGTGGAAGGAATTGTATTCTCCCTGTTCAAACGAGAGGCAGGGGTATTCGGCGAGATCTTCCATGACGACCTGTTTCTTTTTCGCGAGGGGATGGCGGGCGCTTACGAATATGTGCGGCTGTGCGTCAAAAAGCGGAGTAAAGGTGCAGCCGGCGTCACGGAAGAGGCGGTGGAGAACCCTCCGGTTGAACTCATTGAGGTAGAGAATACCGATTTCGCTGCGAAGGTTTTTGACGTCTTCCAGAATCTCGTGCGTTCTCGTTTCCCGGAGCGTACATTCATATTCGTCAACGCCAAGCTGGCGGATGGTGTCCACGAAGGCGTTTACGGTGAAGGCGTAGTGTTGGGTCGATACCGAGAAAAGCGGCCGGTGCGAAGGCCCCTCCCGGTAACGGTTCTCGAGGAGCTCGGTTTGTTCGAGTATCTGGCGGGCATGGGCGAGAAATTCGGTTCCCTCGGTGGTAACCTGTACCCCCCGGTTTGAGCGGGAAAAAATCAGTATACCGAGTTCTTTCTCGAGTTCACCTATGGCCGCCGAAAGACTGGGCTGGGATATGTAGAGGCGGTCTGCGGCTTCGCTGAAGGACCCGTAACGGGCAACTCCCGCGGCGTATTTCAATTGCTGGAGGGTCATGGGGAAAAGGGTAGCCCGAATTTCCCGGTTTGGCAACCTGAGCTGGTGCTGTCAGAATTGTTGAAAGCGGATGATTTGACTTTTATCTCCCGTGAAGCTATTTTTAGCCTGCGGAGGAAACGGTATGGAAAATGAACGCGCTGCGCCGGAAAGCCGGGTTGTCATTCTGGGTGCTTCGAACAAGGAAGACCGCTATTCATTCAAGGCGTTTACTTTTTTGCGCGAACGCGGCTATGTTCCGCTGCCGGTCCATCCGCGGATCCGGGAGATTGGCGGGGTAACGGTTTTTCCGTCACTCGATGATCCGGGAATCCTCGAAGGCGGTCCGGTAGATACGGTCACCCTCTACGTGAATCCCGCGGTGGTAGAAGAAAACGTGTCGGCGATTATCGCGCTCAAACCCCGCCGGGTTATCATGAACCCCGGCACCGAGAGTGAAGCCGCCCGGGACGCGCTTGAAGCCGCGGGTATCCTGGTTATGGAAGCGTGTACGCTCGTCATGCTCAGAACGAACCAGTTTTAGCGCTGCTATCATAATTGTTGAAAACAATTTCAGGTATTTTCCCCGGTTCTTGACACAGTTCGGCCCTCTTGTCACAATAAATGCAACTTCACCTCAGGAGACATACCTGTCATGGAATCTACAAAAGTCACTACCCCGGTCCTGAAGAAGCGGGACTATCTTCCGCTCGTCAGGCGGGCGCTCCGGGAAGACCTCGAGCGGAACGGGGACATAACCAGCAACGCAATTTTCAGCCGCAAAACCCGGGCGGTATTCAAGCTTCTGGCAAAAGACGACGGAGTGCTCTGTGGAATCGATGTGTTCCGCTCGGTGTTTCATGCCCTGGACCGGAGAATTTCGGTTGCCTCGGAGTATTCCGACGGGAACCGTTTATCCCGGGGGACTGTCGTGGCGACGGTTACCGGCCCGCTCATTTCCATACTGACGGGTGAACGTACCGCGCTCAATCTCATTTCTCATCTTTCCGGCGTCGCCTCGAAAACCGCGCGTTTTGTCGCGGCGGGAAGCGGCAAGCCGGTCATCCTTGATACCCGCAAGACCATTCCCGGCATGCGTCGGCTCCAGAAGTACGCGGTGGTAACCGGCGGCGGTCAAAATCACCGGATCGGGCTGCATGACATGATCCTCATCAAGGACAATCACGTTGACGCCGCGGGCGGTATTTCCGAAGCGGTGGCACGGGCCCGCAAACGGTGGGGAAACCGGTTCAAGATCGAGGTGGAAACGCGGAATCTTGACGAGGTACGCGAGGCGCTTGCTTCGTCGGTGGACCGAATCATGCTCGATAACATGGACAACGCGACCATGAAGGAAGCGGTTGCCATTATCGCCGGTCGCGCAGAAACGGAAGCGTCGGGAAACATCACGCTTGAACGGCTCCCGTCTCTGGGCGACTGCGGGGTCGATTTTGTCTCGTTCGGGGAATTGACCCATTCGGTGACCATTTTCGACTTTTCCCTCAAACAGGACGCGATACTGTGAGCGCGCGGGTACCTGCCGGTCAGGCAATGAATGACGCCGTGTCCACGCCGGTTCTCGAGGAGATCCGCAAACTGAAGGACTCCCTTCCCGGGAAGGTTCTCGTTGCCGCGCATCATTATCAGCGGGAAGAGATTGTGCGGGTGGCGGACGCGGTAGGAGACTCCTATCGTCTCGCGGTACTTGCCGCGGAATCAGGCGCGGACGTCATCATCATGTGCGGTGTACGTTTCATGGCAGAGAGCGCGGCGATTCTGGCACGGCCCGATCAGCGGGTTCTCCTGCCGGATTTTGAGGCCGGCTGTCCCATGGCGGACATGACAACCCGGGAGGCCGCGGTTCGGGCGCTTGACGCCATTACTTCCCGTACCGGGACCGAAGCGGTACCGCTCACGTACATGAACAGCTGGGCCGATCTCAAAGCCCTCACCGGAGCGAGGAACGGCAGCATCTGTACCTCGGGCAACGCAAAGAAAATCATGGCGCATTATCTGGGCGCCGGGAAAAGCATCCTTTTCATGCCGGACCGAAACCTTGGCATCAACACCGCTCGTGCCCTTGGCGTGCCGGACCACGAGATCGCCCTGGTCTCCGCGACGGGCGAGGTTCCCGCAGACTTGACGGGAAAGCGCGTGTTTTTCTGGGACGGTTTTTGTCCGGTGCATCGCGAGTTTACCGTGGAACAAACCGCCTGCCTCCGCGTGTCCCATCCCGATGTGCAAATCATGGTGCATCCCGAATGTACGGAAGATGTGGTCGCGTCGTCGGACTCGGCCGCGTCCACCGAGGGCATGGCACGGGATATCGATCA
>CAZQEF010000025.1:0-9947 GCA_964592325.1 uncultured Treponema sp.
CAACCGGCGGTGGCGCCTCGCTCGAGTTCCTCGAAGGAAAGACCCTTCCCGGAATTGCTGCCCTTGAAACGAAATAACCATATCAATACATCAGGAGATTATACGATGAGAAAGAATTTTATTGCCGGCAACTGGAAAATGCACAAGACAACCGGTGAAGCAGTTGCCCTTGCCAAAGACCTCGTTTCCGCCCTTGCCGGCGGACCCAACAAATACATGATCGCTCCTTCCTTTACCGCGCTTGACGCCGTATCGAAGGTCGTTTCCGGTTCCAATATTCTCCTCGGCGCCCAGAACATGAGTACCGACGAGCAGGGCGCGCACACCGGCGAGGTGTCCGTTCTCCAGCTCAAGGATCTCGGCGTACAGGTGGTCATTCTGGGCCATTCCGAGCGCCGCCACACCTACCGCGAGACCGATGACATGATCAACCGTAAGGTAAAGCTCGCCCTGAACCACGGTCTTGAAGTAATTCTCTGCGTGGGTGAACTTCTGGAAGAACGCGAAGCCGGAAAGGCCGAATCCGTATGCGAGGAACAGACCCGCAAGGGACTGGCCGGTGTAAGCGCGGAAAACCTGAACCGGGTAACCATCGCGTATGAACCCGTTTGGGCTATCGGAACCGGCAAGACGGCAACTCCGGAAGACGCGGACGCCATCCATGCCTTTATCCGTAAGGTTATCGGCGAGATGTACAGCGCGGATGCCGCTGCTTCCATGGTTATCCAGTACGGCGGATCGATGAAGGCTGAAAATGCCGAAGCGCTTCTTGCAAAGGAAAATATCGACGGCGGTCTCATTGGTGGCGCCGCGCTCAAGACTGAAACCTTTACGCCCATCGCACTGTGCAAGTAAGTTCTTCTCTTGCATAACAGCGGGCATTTGGGTATAGTAAGGTCTGAATTATACGTTGGAGTTACATATGGCAATTATTGGTGCGGTTTTACTGGTGTTTTTTGTGATTGTGTGCGTTCTCATCGTTATTCTGGTTCTTCTCCAGAATGAAGAGGGCGGCGGTCTTGGCGGTCTCTTCGGAGGAGGCAGCAATTCTGCGTTCGGATCACGTTCCGCCAGTGTTCTCACGAAGGCAACCTATGTTGTTGTTACCCTGTTTTTCATTACGGCCTTTCTTCTTGCCTTTATTCACAAGAGTCCGTCCGACAAGGGTCTTGAGGAAGCTGCCCGCCTTGAGCAGGCTGATTCGGATTCAGAATGGTGGAATGAAGACAATGCTGCCACCGAAACCGCTCCCGATGCGGCAACTGTCGAGTAACCGGAGTCTGTAATGGTACTGGGCAGCATTTTTTCCCCTTCGCTGATCAAGGTCGATCTGGAGAGTGAGGATAAAGACGAAGTTTTTGAAGAACTGGTGGAAGTTTTCATAGCGAATAACCCGCAGGTATCGCGTTCAGCGCTTCTTGAAGCGGTACGTGCCCGTGAGGAAAAACAGTCTACCGGTGTTATGCGGGGAATTGCCATTCCTCATGGACAGCTTGACGGGATTTCCGGAGTCAAGGGTGTTATCGGGATTTCCCGTAACGGCATTGACTATGATTCCCTCGACGGACAACCGGTATATCTGGTTTTGATGCTGTTTTCCTCCTGTTCTTCATGTTCGTTCCATTTGGGTGTTCTTCAGCGGGTTGCCACACTTCTGAAGGATCCGGAATTCTATCCGGCTGTTATCGAGAAACAGACAGCCGAGGGGGTTTACTCCACCATTTGCAAGTATGAGGATGTTCTGCTTTCCGCAACCGTGTAGCAGTGAATGACTGATTGTGTAATACGGCAAACCGGCCGTCATGACCGGCACAGAAACCTGTGAGGTGACGTTGATGGAAAATGATGTGATTGGGCACCTGATTGATGTTGAACGCTCTGCGTTTGATATGATGATGAATGCCCAGAACGAGGCCGATACAAGAAAAAAAGCGGCAAAAGAAGAAGCCGATCAACAATTTCACACTGCTTATGATGCCATTATTACCGGACTGGAAGCCGAACTGGAAGAACAAAAGAAGAATACGGATACTGACCGTAATAGCGAATATGAAAAACTGGAAGCGCACCTTGCTGCGATAGCACAGGACGGTAACGCGTTTACAGGATATCTGGACTCACTGTTTCCCGGTAGCTGATATGGATCGTTTCGCTGCCGATTCCTATGTATATGCGAAAGCATGCGGAATTTACGCACGGTCTTATGTAGGGAAACGTACCATGCGCCTTTTTGAGGCAAAGCGACTCCGTGATTTGTGGACCATACTCTTTGATGATGAGGTCCCGCTGGTTCCGGAAGGTCTTCTGGCGCTGCATCTTGAGCGCCGTGCCGAAGAACGCGCGGTAAACGATTTCCTTACACTTTTATCCGCCTACGATGAACCTGATCCGCTGTCATGTGCGCTTATATCATTCTACGACTATAACAATCTCAAAGCGGCCGTTTCGGCCGTGTCAACCGGCGAAACTGTTGCGCCATTCATGATTGATCTTGGACGTTTTTCCATAATTGATCATAAAAAGTGGCCCGACATTGAAGCCATGACAAAGAACGGCCCCCTTTCATGGTATGACCGGGTTCCTGATGAATCGGAACATGTTGCCTGGGAAAACCGCCTGGATCAGGAATATTACCGTTCGCTCTGGCATGCTTTACTTTCCCTTCCGCGCAAAGATCGTTCTGCAACGGAAGAATTGATCCGGGAAGAAATAATTCTGCAGAATATCGTCTGGGCCATGCGGCTCGGATCCTATTACGGAAAAAACGCCGAGGATATCGAACCGCTGCTTGCCGGCCACGATGAGAAGGCGTCCATCCGTGAAGTGCTGTGCGGTCCCGCCCTCTCCGTATTAGTCAGGTCTTTTGATACCTACAGCGACTGGAAGGGATGGCCATATGCATGGCTCCTGAATCCTCATGAGGAGGGTTTCCCCTGGGAGCTTGATCCCCGCTGGGCGCAGCTTGCCGCGGACAAACATCTGTTCCGCACTGCCATGTCCCTCTTTCATCAGAACCCATTTACTTCCGGGGTGCTTGTGTCTTTTTTCAAGATCAAGCAACTTGAAGATCAGATGATCCGTGTTGCAGCCGAAGGACTCCGTCTTGGCGCCAATGAAAGCCAGCTCAATGAATATGTGGGGGAGATTTTCAATGCTTAGAACAGCACAGATGAAGCTTGTTGAACTGATGATCATGAAACAGGACATTGACCGCGTTCTCGAGTATCTCGGAAAAAATGCGAATTTTCAGATTCAGCATGATACCGATTTTACCGGATACTCCACGGATACTGCCTATACCGACATGGTATCCCGTCTTCAGGGAATTCGCGTGTATCTCGGCATTCCCGAACCGCAGGAGTTTACTGACGAAACCGGACTTCCCGGTGACGCGGATTTTGCATCTGCCCGTGACATTCTGGAAGCCGTAGAGGGCTTGCGCAAACAGGAAATGGAAGCAGGGGAACGCAGCAAGCGTATCGGGAATGCATACGATGAAGCCCTTTCTTTCGCGAATCTCAAGGTGGCGTACAGCGAATTTGAGCATCTGACATTCCTCTCCATGAAAATTGGCGTCATCGACCCGCAATATTTTGACGAGTTGCAGTTTGCCGTTGGTGATCGGGGTGTCGTTGTTCCTCTCGGGAATGACCGCAGCCATATTCTGGCTGCCACTTCCAGGAAAGGGCGGTTTGCTCTTGATACTGAGCTCACGCGGTTCGGGTTCGTTCCTCTTGATATTCCCAGCGATTTTAAGGGCATCCCCGACGACGTTATAGAAGGCCTCAAAAAACAGGTTGACGAAGCATCCATGGATATGAAACGTGTCGCTGACGACCGTACCCGTTTTTCCGGAATTCACCGCAACGAGATTCAGCGGCTCCTGCTGACCTTTTCTCTCGCTGCAAAGGTTCAGGAGGTCCGCGAATCTCTTGAAGGAACACAGCTGGTATACCGGATTCTCGGATGGATTGCATCGGATGATTGTACGGCACTCATCCAGGATCTGGACAACCGTACTGAAGGACGCATCGCGATCCGTACCTACCGTCCCGACGAAGTACCGTCTGTTCAAAACGGACGGGAGAAAGTTCCCGTCAAATACCGTCACGGTTCCTTTGTTAAAAGTTTCGAGCGGATGGTTTTCAGTTATGGTGCCCCCCTCTACGGAACTATTGACCCGACACCGGTTGTCGCTTTTTTCTTTACCCTCCTTTTCGGTATCATGTTTGGTGATGCCGGTCAGGGACTCGTGTTTCTCGTTCTGGGAATTCTCCTCGCTAACAAGCTGGTCCCGCCGCTGAGGAGGTGGAGTCATTTTGGGCCGATTTTTATCGCAATCGGTATCTCGAGTACGCTCATGGGGCTACTTACCGGTGAGTTTTTTGCCAATTCAACGATTCTCGCTCCGTTTGAACACTGGGTTACCGGACTTTTGGGTGAAAGCCGTCACTCTGTTCTGGAAATGATGCCGAACAGGGATTCGCTTGACAAGCTCATGTACTTCTTCGGTTTTACGCTCTGTATCGGATTCATTATCAATTCGATCGGTCTCATTATAAATATCATTAACCAGTTTTCCCTGGGACGTCCTGCAAGGGCCATATTCAGCAAAACCGGAATTTGCGGCGCATTGTTTTTCTGGTATGCCGTCTTTCTGGGTGTGCGGATCCTGATGTTTGGAATTCCCTTTGACTGGTACGACGCTGTTGTACTCGGAATTGCCCTTGCCGGCCTTTTTTTCGCGGAACCGTTCTCGCGTCTGGTGGAAGGACACCGGCCGGTTCTTGAAAACGGTCTTTTTTCCGCGCTGATCGAGGGCGTCGTCGAAGTACTCGAGGTCGTTTCCACCTATATATCACACTCTGTCAGTTTCCTCCGTGTCGGAGCCTTTGCGCTTTCACATGCGGTTCTGAGCTTCATCATTTTCACCATGTCGGATCTGGTCGGCGGTTCACTGTCCGCCGGAGGTATCGTTATTGGTGTATTCGGCAATCTCGTTATCATTGTTCTGGAAGGGCTCATTGTTACCATTCAGGTAATACGTCTCCAGTACTATGAGTTCTTTTCAAAGTTTTTCACCGAAACCGGAAGGGAATTCACTCCCTTCAGATTTACATACAAGGAGAAATGACATGACTCGTAAATTTCTGATTACTGCAGGGCTTCTCGCCGCCGGAATGCTGGTTTTTGCCAGCGAAGGCACTGCAACTCCAGAGACTGCTGCCGTGGCGTCATCTGCGTTCAAGTATATTGCCGCTGCCGTAGCGGTCGGTATTGCCTGTATCGCCGGGGGTATGGCGGTTGGCCGTATCGGCGCTGCCGCCATGGGTGCCATGAGTGAAAATTCCGAGCTTTCCGGAAAGGCACTGCCATTTGTCGGTCTTGCGGAAGGTATCTGTTTGTGGGGCTTTCTTGTTGCACTGCTGATCATCCTCTTCTGACGCAGGGGTTTACGTGAAGTACTGGATAATCGGGGAACGCGAACTCGTACTCGGTTTTTCTCTGGTTGGCGTTCCCGGTACGGTTGTTCGTAACCGGGAAGAAGCCGTGGATGCGTTTTACCGGGTAACCGGCCGGGGAAGTCTTCTCGCCGCGGGAGCTCCGGTGACCGCAGAACGGCCCCGGGTGCTCATTCTGACAGAAGAAGCATCTGCCATGCTGGAGGAAGAAGTTCGCGAGTGGCAAATGGGCGCAGAATACCCGCTCATTGTCGAAATACCCGGCCTGCACGGACATTTGCCCGGGCGGAAAACACTTACCGATTCCATCCGAGAGGCTATCGGTATACGCGTATAGAGAGATTGCATAATGGAAGAGCTTCGTTCTACAGACATACTTGACCGGGAGATTCATGAAGATGCCCGGAAGAAAGCAGAAAAAATCCTCAAGGATGGCGAGAAAGAGGCCGGCAGGATTCTTGACGATGTTTCCCTTCGTATAGAAAAGGTTCGTGAAGAGAAACGTCGTGAATATGAACGCATGGCACAGCAGTATCGTCAAGAGACAGAATCTGCCATTCCTCTGGAAAAACAACGCCGAATCGTGTCTTTTGTGGACAAGGCTGTTACTACGGCTCTTGAGGGCTGGTTTTCTGCACTCACCCCCGATCGCCGAATTGCCATTTACGCCGGCATGATTGACAAGTTCCGGCCGATTATCGGCAAGAAGGATGTTGTTGTGCGGTTTACCGGATATACCGGGGCGGCAGTGAAGGAAATCCTGTGTAAGCTGTTTAATCCGGTATCACAGTGTTCTGTTTCCGAACTTTCTGCGGGAGAGGCGGCAAAACTCGGGTTTACCGATGGTATTCATCTTGAAACCGCGGATCGTTCCATCGTCTGCCGGGCAACGCGGGAGGAATTGTTTGAAGAACTCCTGTCCGTTCACCGGCAGGAACTTGCTCTTGCGCTTATGGGCGGGAGGTTGCCTGAATGAATGAATCGGTAAAGGGAACAGTCACCCGCATTTCAGGTCCCGTTGTCTATGCGTCAGGTCTCGAATCCTGCGGTTTATATGACGTAGTGTATGTGGGCAAGTCCGCGCTTATTGGCGAGATTATCCGTCTAAAGGACGGCATTGCAACCATTCAGGTATACGAAGACGATACCGGAATGCGCATCGGCGAGACGGTTGAATGCCGGCTTCGTCCGCTTTCGCTTCGTCTCGGACCGGGTCTGGTCGGTACCATTTATGACGGAATCCAGCGTCCCCTTAAAACACTGTTTGACTCTTCAGGATCCTTTCTTCTTCCGGGAGACCGGAGTGTTCCGCTTGATGAAAAAGCAGTCTGGCATTTTGTGCCTTCTCCGGCACAGGACGGTGCCCCGCTCGCTGAGGGATCAGATATTCATTCAGGCTTTGTGCTTGGAACGGTCCGGGAAACCGAATCCGTGCTGCATAAAATAATGGTTCCGCCGACCATTCTGGGGAAAAAACTTTCCTGGATTGCGCCGGAAGGCGACTACACCATCGATGAGCCCATTGCGAAAACCGATCATGACGAGACCATCCTCATGTCCCATTACTGGCCGGTGCGGAAGCCGCGGCCTTACCGGGAGAAACTTTCGGTTTCAGAACCGCTCATTACCGGCCAGCGGGTCATAGATGTCTTCTTTCCCCTCTCAAAGGGGGGAACCGCCGCCATTCCCGGCGGATTCGGTACGGGCAAAACCATGACCCAGCACGCGGTCGCAAAATGGTGCGATGCGGACATCATCGTATATATCGGCTGCGGCGAACGCGGAAACGAAATGACGGATGTTCTCACCGAATTCCCGGAACTCATTGATCCGCGTTCCGGGCGGTCCCTCATGGAACGTACCATTCTCATTGCCAATACCTCGAACATGCCGGTTGCCGCGCGTGAAGTATCCCTGTATTCGGGCATAACGCTCGCGGAGTATTACCGGGATATGGGGATGGATGTGGCGATCATGGCCGACTCAACCAGCCGCTGGGCGGAAGCCCTTCGGGAGCTTTCCGGCCGCATGGAAGAAATGCCCGCAGAAGAAGGTTTTCCTGCATATCTGCCAACCCGTCTTGCAGAGTTTTACGAACGTGCCGGACGTATCACCGCGCAATGCGGCGAGGGCGGTTCGGTTTCGATTATCGGTGCGGTTTCCCCGCCCGGAGGCGATTTCTCCGAACCTGTTACCCAGCATACCAAGCGTTTTATCCGCTGTTTTTGGGCACTTGACCGTGACCTCGCGAACGCGCGTCATTATCCGGCCATCGGCTGGATAGAGTCATACTCGGAATACGCCGAAGAAATCCGTCCCTGGTGGGACCGGCTTGATCCCCGCTGGAATGATGTCCGCCTCAAGGCGCTTGATCTGCTCAAGAGGGAACAGCGTCTCGAACAGATTGTCCGGCTCATCGGCCCGGATGCCCTGCCGGACACCGAGCGGATAATTCTCGTTGCCGCCGAAATGATCAAGAACGGATTCCTGCAGCAGAGCGCCTTTGACGAGACAGACATGTTCTCCGTTCCCGAAAAACAGATCATGATTCTGGCCATCATCATGGAATTTTACAAACGGGCGCGGAGCATTATCCGAAATGGCGCCCCGCTGGCAAAACTGGTGAACCTTCCCTGCCGGGAAGATATCATTCGTATAAAGACCACCTATGCCAACGATGATCTTGCGGGCGTAGCCGGCGTGGAAACCCGCATGAACCAGCAGCTTGATGAACTTGACCGGTTGTACCGGAAGGCGGAGCTCGTATGAAAGGTGTGGAATACCGGGGTGTTGAATCTGTTGACGGCCCCATCGTTATAGTCAAACGCCGGGAAAATGTATCGTACGGCGAGATTGTTTCTGTACGGGACATACGCGGTTCCGTTCGTACCGGCCGGGTCATTGATGTTTCTGACGAAGTATGCGTTGTACAGGTATTCGGTTCAACGTCGGGGCTTTCCCTTGATGAAACAACCGTTGAGTTTCTTGAAACACCCATGGAACTGAGGGTATCGGACGGCCTCATGGGCCGCATCTTTAACGGACTCGGAAAACCCATTGACGGATATCCGGAACTCTATTCCTCAAGAATGGTCAATGTAAACGGATATCCCATCAATCCGTATGCGAGAGTTTATCCCCGGGATTTCATCCAGACCGGCATTTCGGCGATAGACGGCATGAATACGCTTATACGCGGACAAAAACTGCCCGTATTCTCCGGAAACGGGTTGCCCCATAACCGCCTCACCGCCCAGATCATCCGTCAGGCAAAGATCCTGTCGGCCGACGAGAGCTTTGTCATGGTTTTTGCCGGCATGGGAATCAAGTATGACGTGGCGCGGTTTTTTATCGACAATTTTGAACAATCCGGCGTTCTTTCCCGCGTGGCGATGTTCCTTTCCCTTGCCGATGCTCCGTCCATCGAGCGCATCATTACCCCGCGCTGCGCCCTGACCGCGGCGGAATATCTCGCGTATGAAAAGAATATGCACGTTCTTGTCGTGCTTACGGACATGACCAACTACTGCGAGGCGCTCCGCGAGATTTCCACCACACGCGGGGAAGTCCCCGGGCGCAAAGGGTATCCCGGTTATCTCTATTCCGATCTCGCCGAGCTCTACGAGCGGGCGGGGCGCATAAAGGGTTCCGAGGGGTCAATTACCCAGATACCCATTCTCACCATGCCAAATGATGACATAAGCCATCCCATCCCTGATCTTACCGGCTATATTACGGAGGGACAGATCGTCCTGGGACGGGAGCTTTCACAAAAAGGCGTATACCCGCCGGTTGCCGGTCTTCCCAGCCTCTCCCGACTCATGAAAGACGGAATCGGGGAGGGCATGACCCGGGAGGATCACAAGGATGTTTCGAGCCAGCTTTTCGCCGCGTATTCGAAGGTAAAGAATATCCGGAATCTTGCATCGATCATCGGTGAGGAAGAGCTGTCGGACACAGACAAAAAATACCTCCGTTTCGGTGAGCTCTTTGAACAGCAATTCCTCTCACAGGGAGAATTTGAGAACAGGAGCATTGAGGAAACGCTTGATCTCGGCTGGTGGATCATGTCGTACCTGCCGCAAAACGAGTTGTATCGTTTACGGCCCGAGTTTATTGAAAAATACATGCAGAAGGCTGTTGATGCCTATGCGTCACGGGATCCTGCACTCGCGAAAAAGGCCGGTGTTTAGGCATGGCACGTTTACCGGTCGCTCCTACCAAGTCGAATCTGCTTACCATCAAGGAACAGCTGTCCATCGCGCAGGACGGGTATGATCTGCTTGAGCAGAAACGTGAAATACTGGTCATGGAACTCATGCAGATGGTGGAAAAGGTCAAACTGCTGGAAAGCGACATAGAAAAGCAGATAGACCGGGCCTACCCCTCGCTCAAGCACATGTTCATGACTGTTGGACGTGACCGTACGGAGCGGATCGCAAAAACTGTGTCATATGATTTCGACATTAAGGAAAAACCCGTTAT
>CAZQEF010000026.1:0-9628 GCA_964592325.1 uncultured Treponema sp.
GCCGCCGGAAACCGGAGAACCGGGAGTTCTCTCCCTCTTTTCATTCTGAGCCTTCACAAAGGCAATCTGGTTTTCCACCTCTTTAGCGCACCCGACAGGATGGGCGTTGAGACAGATATTACTGCGAATCATTGGTGTCACAATCATTTTATCTTACAAATCGTCCTTGCTTCCTACGAGGCACATCCATTCGGCTTCAGTTGCAAGCTCCTCGCCAACATACACCTTTCCAGACTGTTTGATCATACGGGGTGAAACCCGTAAATTTTCTATTACCAGGGTTACTTCCTCTCCGGGACGTACCTGTCGACGGAATTTGACCTTGTCGACACTCGCCAGGAAAAAAAGCGATGATCCACCCATGATGTTCCGCTTGACGAGTCCCGCGCCGCCCGCTTGCGCCATGGTTTCAACCAGAATAACTCCCGGTACTACGGGGTATTCGGGGAAATGCCCCTTGAAGAAGAACTCGTTTTCGGTAAATACATGCCGTGCAACGATTCTTTCTTCGTCATTCTGGTCAATGGTGTCAACAAAGAGAAACGGATCCCGGTGCGGGAGCAGTTTTTCTATCCCGGCACGCTCGGCCGCGCGTATTTGGGGATTTGAGAGGTCTTTTTGAAATCCTCTGTCCCCATTTTTCATATCACTCATGCTTTATACTTCCTCATGACAAGAACGCCGTTATGGCCGCCGAACCCGAGAGATCCGGATGCAGCGCAATCAAGATTTGCTTCGATTCCGACGTTCGGGACATAATCAAGGTCACATCCATGTTCGAGATCGGGATTATCGAGATTGATCGTTGGCGGATAATATCCGTCAATTATGGACTTTATACAAATTATGGCTTCAACAGCGCCTGCGGCACCGACACAATGACCAGTCATGCCCTTGGTACTCGAAACTTTCATCTTGTAGGCATGATCACCGAATGCTTTCTTGATCATGAGTGTTTCAGCAGGATCATTTGCCGCTGTGGATGTCCCGTGAGCATTGTAATACTGTACGTCTTCAGGCTGAATTCCGGCATCTTCGAGCGCCCGGGTAATGGCAAGTGCCCCTCCGGATCCGTCCGGACTCGGACTGGTGATATGATAGGCATCACTTGAAGCCCCATATCCGGCAAATTCAGCGTAAATTTTCGCTCCGCGCGCCTTTGCATGCTCAAGTTCTTCAAGAATAAGGATTCCGGCGCCTTCTCCCATGATGAATCCATCGCGATCACGGTCAAACGGCCGGCTCGCTTTCTGAGGATTATCGTTGAAATTTGACGCAAGAGCCTGCAATACGGTAAAACCGCCGATTCCAAAGCCGGTTATCGCCGCCTCTGTCCCTCCGGCGACACATACATCGAGCCTGCCTGAACGCACCTGGTCAAGCGCAAGACCAAGAGAGTCGGTACTGGAAGCACAAGCGGTTGCCAGTGTCCAGGAGGCACCGGTAATGCCGTAGAGCATACTGATATTTCCGGCCCCTTCATTCGATATGAGAATTGGGATGCTCAGAGGAGGAATTCGGTCCGGACCGGCTTCGAAATACTTCTTCATTGAAGCTTCAATCACTTCAAATCCACCGATTCCGTTTCCGATTGTTATTCCGGATTTTATTTTTCCTATTGTTTCTTTGTCAAAACCAGCGTCTTCAATTGCCTGGGCAGCCGCAACGGCTACAAACTGGGTAAACCGGGCCATTTTTCGGCAATCCTTCCGATCAATCCAGGGAGACGGATCAAAATTCTTGACTTCCGCGGCTATTTTAACCTTGTGATTGCTTGCATCAAACTGGGTGATGGGGCCGACGCCGCACTTTCCAGCGCGAACAGAGGCCCAGGTTTCATCAACAGTATTTCCGAGCGGCGTAACTGCGCCGAGACCGGTTACAACGACACGTCTTTTCATGCTCCCATTCCTCCATCAACACCGATGACCTGAGCTGTTATGTACTTAGAAAGATCCGATGCGAGGAAAACGACAGTGTCAGCGACATCAGTAACGGTACCTGGAGTCTTCATCGGAATTCCCTCAAGCCAGGTTTTCCGTGCTTCTTCCGGTATGGCATCAGTCATTTCAGTTTCAATAAAGCCGGGAGCAACCACGTTGACGCGTACACCCCGTCCGGCAGTTTCCTTTGCGAGGCTCTTGGAATAACCGACAAGACCAGCCTTGCTGGCAGCATAATTCACCTGGCCGCCCTGCCCATGAAGACCGACGATACTGGACATATTGATGATGGATCCCGTCCTTTTCCGGATCATGTCACTCGAAACAATCTGTGTTACCAGGAAAGTTCCGGTAAGATTGATATTGAGAACGGACTGCCAATCCTCCATCTTCATCCGGAAGGAAAGACCATCTTTGGTGATCCCGGCATTATTTACCAATATAGAAAATCCACCGGAGTCCTTGACCGCTGCGGTTATTACCGGTTGTATCGACGCGGGATCACTGATATCGGCGATCAGTTCATGATATACACTGCCATGTTTGGCAGCAAGTGCTGCTAGCTCGGCGGCACCGGGAGAAGGTTTTGTAGCCAGACCCCAAACTGTCGCACCTTCTTCAATAAAACGCTTTGCGATTTCTTTTCCTATTCCACGGCTTGCCCCGGTTACCAGGGCTGTTTTACCTTCTAAAAGCATAACAATTCTCCAAAAGTTCAATTTCTCAGGCAGATGCCTGTTCATAGTCTGTATATGATACACAAGTGCCCGGTTGTCCCGAATCCCGCCACAAACCGCATAACACTCGTCCGGGACCAACTTCTATAAGTGCATCTTCCGATAATGAAGTCATTCTTTTCGCAATTTCCGCTTCCTCGGTTGTCCACAATACCGGATGTGAAATATGAAGAATGGCATTTGTCCTTGCTTCAGCTCCTGAGACGATTCGGGAACCAGTAACATTCGAAAACAGCGGGAGTTCAGGATCCGCAAAAGCAAAATGCTCAAGGACCCGGGCAAATTCGTCCGCGGCACTCTGCATGAGCGGTGAATGGAACGGCCCTGATACTTTGAGGGGAAGCGCGCGTCGTGCACCGGCTTTCTTAAACTCTTCCGCAGCGAGGGACAGAGCATTTGCAGTTCCGGAGACAACCGTCTGTCTGGGGCTGTTGTAATTGGCACCATAGATTTCATCGTCCGGGATTTTATCCAAAACCAGGTCAACTTGTTCGGGGGAAAGACCAATAACAGCCATCATCCCCGGAGGGACAGAGGTTTTTTTTGCTATCTCTTCACAGGCTTTTTGCATGATTTTTCCGCGTTCAATAGTTATTTGTATGGTATCTTCGACAGTTAATACACCTGAAGTGGCTAAAGCTGGATACTCACCAAGGCTGAAGCCAGCGCAAACAGACGGCATACAACCCTGTGACTTCAAAAAAAGGGCAGCAGCCAGGGACGCTACGGTTATTGCCGGCTGGCTGATATCAGTACGGCGGAGATTTTCTTCATCCGAGTTCAGAATTTCCCTGATATCCCGGCCAAGAACGGTACTGGCAATATCAAACAGAGTCCGGATGCCCATGGAATCGTCAACATCACTGTTATAGAGATCCATTCCCATGCCGGGAAACTGGGCTCCTTGTCCAGGGAACAAAAAAACTGGCATCATGGCCTCCAATACGACATATTACGTCACAACGTCAGGATAATTCCATGGGTATTGTACTTTTTTTATGACAAAAGTCAATACTTATGTCGAAATGGACATGACAGCAAGTGTTACAGCATCCTTGAGTGCATCATTATCCTGCCGATCAAGGATGGCAATACGGAAAATTGCTGACTCAATCAACCCATAAAACAACTCGTTCGCAGCTTTAACATTATCAATTCGAAATTCCCCGGTATCCTTCCCGGCAATGAGAATTCGCGAAAGAAGATGTCTAAGACGAATAGTTCTACGCCGTACACGTGAATCTGGATCTTTTCCCGTTTTTTGTACTTGCAGGAGATATGTTAAAACTACATTGAAAAGACGTCTGTTTTCTGTGCATAAATCGATTATTGCATGCAATACAGATTTGAGACGGACGCTATATGTCAACGATTCATCAGTAATCGTCTCCAGAAGATCCTGTTCAACCCGATTGGTAAGTTGTTTAATACTCCAGACAAATATTTCCCGTTTATTCTTGAAATAAAGATAAAGTGTAGTCCTGGTTATTCCACACCGATCGGCTATTTTCTGAAAAGTTGCATCCTCATACCCCTCTTCCACAAATATATCAAGAGCACGTTCCAGTATTTCATATCGTCTTTTTTCATGTTCAACAACTATTGCCATTAAACGTCTCCTTTATCGGTAAATATAAAATTTTGTCTCAAGATTTCCACTTTTCAAGGCTCTCACCTTGCCAGCTTTTCTCCCTATCGCAGATTCAAATTCCTCATGATTGGTAATAAAACCCATTTCCCACCCAGGGAAATCGTTAAAAAGGCTATGCATCGATGAATACAGTTCTGCAGCAGATCCTCTGTCCCCAATCCGCTCACCATATGGAGGATTTGAAAGTAACAATCCATTATCATAAGGAGCAGCAAGGTCTTTGAAATCTGAAACAGTAAAATCCGGACGGGGAATACGTACATCAATGCCTACACTTTGCAATGCTTTCCCGGCAATCGAACAAGCACGTTCAGCATTTGCCTGAGCAGCTATGATTGCGGACTGACTGATATCGGTTCCGGTTACACGAACCAGACAATCAGTTTTTATTCGCATTGCAGCTTCAGCACGTTCGGCAGCAAGTATTCCTTTCGCTGACTCTGTACAAAAGGGGGCAAGATGTTCAAGGGCAAAAGTCCGCCCAAGTCCGGGAGCAATATTGTATGCATATAAAACAGCCTCAATAGGAATTGTCCCTGAACCACAAAAAGCATCATGTAATGGAGTTTTTCGTCTCCATTGCATCATGTGCAACAAAATTGCCGCCAAAGTCTCCCGTATAGGAGCTTCCCCGCCGGTTGTACGGTATCCCCTCCGATGGAGAGGCATCCCGGAAAGATCCAGTAAAACAGTAGCAATATCATTCTCGATATACACACGAATTGTTGCTGTATTACCGGTTTCTGGAAGTAATTCCATCCCCCAGGATCGGCCGAGGCGATCATACACCGCTTTGTGAACTACACTTTGTATTGAGTGTTCTGACGCCAAGCGGCTTGTCTTGACTCGAACTTTATCAATAACAACCCGGACATCCCTGGAAAACCAATCCTGCCAGCAAACAGATCGAACTCCTTCAAACAAATCATCAAAATCATGGCAAGGTATTACCGCCATTTGCAGATAAACTCGATCAGCAGTCCGAATCTGGCAGTTGCTGTTATACATTGCCCGAAGATCATCGTCAGAAGGGGATTCAATAAGCATTTGAGATGAAGGTTTTTTTGGGGACAGAGGTTTATACTGTTGCGTTTTATCATCACTTGGAACTAAAGTGTACGACACACGACCTGTGGCCTTTGATACAGGATTAAAACCATACTGGCGCAATTCATTGGAAAGAATCTTCTCTGCTCCTATCGCGCAAGGGGCCGTAAGTGTTACCATGATGACTGAGTATAACATTTCTACAGAAAATGTAAAGTTGACAAGGGCTTACAATGGTGGCATTCTTGTTCGGGGACAGAGGTGGTTTTTATAGTGAAACCAAAGCGGAAGACGTGTACAGAGAATAGACCCCATCATGGAAAACCAACGAAACTGATTAGAGGCCTTCTTTTATTCGCTGGTTTTTTAGCTTTAGGAGCAGGCATACTGGGGATATTTCTTCCTCTTTTGCCAACAACGCCTCTTATACTATTGTCCGCAGCATGTTTTCTTCGTTGTTCGGAAAAATTGTACCAATGGATTACAAAAAATAAAACCTTTGGTGCATATATTCACAATTATCTTTCCTCGGGAGTCGTTCCAGCAAGATCAAAACCAATTTCCATTGCACTTGTCTGGATATGTATATTGTTATCAGTGTATTTCACAGAAAAAACCTGGATAAGAATTTTTTTACTTATCGTTGCTTGCGGTGTTTCGCTCCATCTCATATTACTACGGACAAATAAAACGTCACCTGAAGAAAAGAGAATTACTCAAAATGATGAAGAAGATGCTCCAACCTGATCAATAATGAATACAAATCACATTATTCACTAAATAGTGTTGCTTTGGTCTTTTACTTCTGAAGAGAGAAGAAAAGGTAAATCGGGACTCAGTAAGAATTTCCAATTTTTGGTTCTATGATACAGCCCTCCATAACGCCATGTTGTAGATGAATTTGATAATCCGGCTTTAACCGGATTATCACTGATATACTGATAGGCATGAAGGTATTGCTGAAGGGAGTTAAGAATCAGGGAGAAAAAACGCTCGCCCCAAAAGTGACCGGAACGACCAGTTATTCGGTTGTAATTAAGAGCAAAAACGCTGAGTACCCACTGCATTATTCGTGACAAAGACTCGTTTTCATGTGGAAGGATTATCAAATGAATGTGATTATTCATAATGGTAAAGTGCTCAATCGAAAAGGAATATTTTCTCTTTGCCCTATAGAGAACCTTTTCAAACAATAGCTTTGCATGTTCAGGTTCCAAAAGCATTTCTCTGTTGTTCACTCTTGACGTGACATGGTATCGGGCCCCGACCAACAAAATTCTGGATTTTCTCATATAGTAACATATAGGTGATAAATTATTTCTTGCCCGAATTCCAAGGGAAAGGGACAGAGGATTAATGGTCCGCTAAAAAAAACCGCTCCAAACCGGAAATAACTTCTTGAATAATACGGGGATTAGTAAAAATAGCGGTTCCTATTTGAACAGCACTTGTTCCTGTTAACAGGAATTCGGCAGCATCCTGCCAGGAACTTATACCTCCAAGTCCAATGACGGGAACAAAACGTTGCGTTTTCAGTTTACCAATTATTTTCTGGTTCTCAGGATATAATGGCTGTTTCTTATCAGGAGAACACTCTGGAACGCCAAGTAGCACATCACGTATCATTCTTAGCGCAATGGGTTTTATTGCCGGTCCTGATAAACCAGCGGTAATATTATCAAAAACCGGTTTCCTTGTTGAAATATCCAAAGCAAACCCCTGGAATGTATTTACCAGACTAAGTGCGTCAGCACCAACATTTACAACTGATTGAGCAATTTTAACCAGGGACAGAGCATTTGGAGAAAGCTTAACAAGCAATGGTTTGTGAGTTACTTTACGAACCGCCTTTGTCACCATCGCGGCAGATTTTGGATCAAGCCCCCAGGCCATCCCCCCCGCTTTTACATTAGGACAGGAAATATTCAATTCAATCATGTGAACCCCGCTTTTATCCAAAAGACGGGCACCTTCAACATAAGTATCCAGGGTTGATCCGGAAAGATTGGCAATGACAACTGGACCGAGTTGCAGCATCCGTGGTAACTCATGCTCAATAAAATGCGGAATCCCCGGATTCTCAAGACCTATTGAGTTCATTAGTCCAGAAGGAGTTTCCAGAATCCTCCTCCCGGTATTGCCAGGACGAGGTTCCAGAGTAAGACCCTTTGAACATATCCCCCCTAAACGTGAAACATCAACAACATCGTTGTATTCGATACCATATCCGAACGTACCAGACGCGGCAATAACGGGGTTTCTAAAAGGAACCCCAGCGATAGTTAATGACAAATCTTTTTGTTGTAAGGATTTGCTCTGTTTCTGTTCTTTCATAGGATAACCTCTGCAGCATTAAAAACAGGCCCATCCACACAACACCGTTTATTCCCACGAACTGTTTGTACAGTACATCCAAGACAAGCGCCGACCCCACAGGCCATGTGTTTTTCAAGACTTATATATAAAAGAGGATTCCGTTCCGATTTGGCACACGCCATTTGAAGATACTTGAGCATTGGAGTTGGTCCGCAGGCATAAATCAAATCATACAAGTCAGGAATAAAAACATCAGGAAGAATTCCTCTGTCCCCAAACGAGCCATCCTCAGTAGTAATTATCATTTTTTGCGCTTTCCCTTCGATTTTATCAATTCCATAGGGCTCTGATCTGAAAGATGCATAAAAATCAAAAGTTCCAGGAGACAGGGATAATGCAAATCCTGCAACAGGAGCGACACCAATACCACCACCAACAACAGCAATAGCAGGTTTCCATTCCTTTTCTCTTCCCGGAGGGATTTTCTGGTCAATCAATGCACTAACTTCAGGACTGTCTGGCCGGGGGAAACAGTTCCCTATCGGCCCGACAATATCAACCTGCTGTCCGGGCAATACAGAACAGAGTCCCTCAGTACCTTTCCCTTTTCGTAATATCAAAAATGTCAGGGTATTCTCATCATAGAGGTACACACTTATAGGTCTACCAAGAAGAACCCCGGAAGGCCTGGAACGGAGCATGAAAAACTGTCCCGGAACGGGTTCAGGTATTGTTCCTCTGTCCCCAGGCAAAGGTTCAACAGACAGCTTACGGGCAAGAACCAGGGAAAAAACACCTTTACCGACTTCCCGGATAGATTCTACGTTTGCGGTACAGGCAATTTTAGGATGTGAGCTACACATTCTGTTTTTCCTGCTGAGGTGTAGAAGATTCCCAATATTCCTTTTTTGCGGTCAACAGCTCATCACGGGCGTTCTCTGCCGCTTTCCGTGCTGCTTCTACAACCATTTCGAGGGACAGAGCATTACTATTCGCGGCGTCAATGCACTCAGGGTCCTTTTTCCAGGCAAGCAGGATGCCACGGGAAGAGTTTACGGTCCCGCCAGCATGACCAAGAAGCGTTCCCGCAATGCGTGCCGCTCCTCCTTGTGCCCCGTATCCAGGAATCAGGAAAAAAAGATCCGGATACTTTTCCCGAAGAGTTCGTGCTTCCTCTTCTTCCGTACATCCAACCACCGCACCAATTGGACTACAGGGTAAACAATCCCCATACTTTCTGGATATAGATGAAAGCGCTTCTCCAACAACATTAAGAACCCTGTCTTTGGATTCTGAAATCTGCAGCCATTCAATGTCTTTCATTCCAGGATTTGAAGTTCGCAACAACACAAAAGCACCTTTCCCGGCAGATTCAACATATTCCAGAAAGGGATCCAGCGTGTCAAAGCCCATATAAGGGTTTAACGTCAGTATATCTGCCTCAAAATCACCTGTAAAATGAGCACGCGCATAAGCCTTCGCGGTATCTGCAATATCGCCGCGCTTTATATCAGCTATCACAGGGATATTTGCAGCTCTGACAATCTTCAGAGTATCAGAATAAGCTCTTAATCCCTCAAGCCCCATGGCTTCATAGTACGCTATTTGAACCTTGAAACAACCGGCAAAAGGAGCCGTTGCATCAATAAGCGCACGGTTATACGCCAGAACTGCTTCTGCCGGAGTGTTATAAACACTTAAAACTTCCTGGGGAATGTAGGATGGGTCAGTATCCAGACCGATACAAAGAGGACCTTTTTCAGCACAGGCATCTTGAAGACGCTTCATTGCATAATCTGATCTTGTCATACGTGGATAATATCACAAAACCATAATGAAGTACTATATTTGCTGTTCTATTTAGGGACAGAGGATACTACTAAAACCGAGATTCCACCGAGAAACTTGCTGCCATATACAATCCGGTAAAATCC
>CAZQEF010000027.1:0-9510 GCA_964592325.1 uncultured Treponema sp.
GGCAAGAACCAGGTGTATTCCCACCGCCCGGCTCATGGCGCAAAGCCGTGCCACGGTCGATTCCAGCTCTTTTCCGGTTGTTGCCATAAGATCGGCAAACTCGTCAATTATGACAACCAGATAGGGCAGTTTCTCTGTTGCGATTTTCCGCTCAACAATACGCCGATTGTAACTCTTTATATCCCGTACTCCCATTGAGTCGAGAAGCGCATACCGCCGTTCCATTTCACAAAGACAGTACTGGAGAGACTGAAAGGCCTTCTTCGGTTCAGTAATGACCGGCGAAAGAAGATGCCGTATATCATTATACAATTTAAGCTCAACGATTTTCGGATCAATAAGCAGCAGACGCACCTCTTCCGGTGAACGTTTGTAGAGTATCGAGCAAATAATGGAATTAACGCAAACCGATTTTCCCGAACCGGTGGATCCGGCAATAAGCAGGTGGGGTGTTGCCGCAAGATCGAGCAACTGGGCCTCGCCGGTAATATCTTTACCCAGAATAACCGGAATTTCCATCTTTTTGGATGATGGCGTATCATGCTCGATTATTTCACGGAAACTGACTATTGCCCGTTTTTGATTGGGTACTTCAATTCCTACGGCATGTTTACCAGGAATCGGGGCTACAATACGGACACTTGAGGCGGCAAGGCGCAGGGCGATATTGTCCTGCAATCCGACGATTTTCGACAGTTTCACCCCCGGAGCCGGCAGTATTTCAAACATGGTTATAACCGGCCCTTTTCGTATGCCGGTTACATCCGCTTCTATTCGAAATTCGTTGAGGGTATCCTTGAGCGCTGTGGCGGCTTTCCTCGTAGTATCATCAACAACCCAGTATTCACCGTCAGGATAGGTGTTAAGGATATCAAAGGGTATATCGTAATTTTTACGACGCGGAACAGGAGGCGCAGGTTTGAGCGGCGGCACGGTAAGAACTTCAGGCACAGCAGGAACTGGCGGATCTTCATTATCAAACTGATCTTCATCGTCCTGATCAACGTCATCATATCCGTCTTCGTTTTCGTCTTCCGATGTTTCTTCATCGAACCACGTGGCGTCATCCTCAGCATCTGTAAATTCTTCAACATCATCCAGGAACGCTTCTGCCGGAATTCCTGCGCTCATCTCATCATCCGGACCGTCTCTTCCCGTTTCCTGTTCGGCAGCAGTATCTGTGTACATGAAGAACTCTTTCTTCTCTTTGCGAGGCGGACGTATTCTTCCTGCGGGGAAAAAACGGTCGGCAATATGCAGAAAGTACAGATACTCAAGAGCAACGGCGATGATAGTCGTCAGAGCAATACCGGTACCGGCAACGGGGGCCAGGCTCGAAGTCGCTCCGGACAGACCCAGTCCGGCATAGAGCTTTTCGGCACCAACAACCGTAAAAAACGGCACAAAAGAACCAAGGAGCATCACACCGGAACGGGGACTCCATCCGGGCATAAGCAGCATGACGGCGGCAAAGAGGAAAAAAAGCGGTACAAGAAAAGAAGAAAAGCCATAAACACTATAAAGCATCTGCCCCGGTATCATGATAACTGATACGGTCCCCTGCAGGGGGAAAATGGCGAGCAATATGGATACGGCCAGCAGTGCTGCTCCGATGAGAAGGACAAGGCCTCCAATCACGGAAAAGCGGAACGTCCACCGCCGGTTTGTGCGATTTTGCATCATCTAAACTCCAGAAAGGATTATCTCGGCGCCGGGAGGACTTATCCCGGAAAAAAATAAACTGCCAACACAGTTCCCGCCGGAACAAGATATACCGCAAACCAGCCAAGTTTTCCACGTTGTATCAAACCAAGCAGTATTTTGAGCGAGAAATACCCCACGATAAACGAGGTGAGCATACCTGCGGCCAAAACCATAACAGGAACCTGTGCCCCTAGAGTATCGGCAGATTTCAGCTCAAGTATAAATGCGGCAAGAATCGCCGGAATTGACAGAAGAAAAGAGAACTCGCCCGCCGTTTTACGGTCAAGACCGGCAAAAAGAGAAGCAGATATGGTGCTTCCCGAACGTGATATTCCAGGGACAACACCGACTCCCTGTGCGAATCCAATTATCAGCGCCTGCAGGATCCCGGGGGTTTCCCTTGTTTCAACCGGTTTGTAGCGGCCGGATACAACAAGAAGCACACCGGTTACAATGAAACAGCAGGAAATGACAAAAGGAGAAAGAGCGGAAACCAGATCCTTGAGCAGAAAACCAGCTATACCAGTTACGGCAGTACCAGCAATGAGCGCCAGCAGAATTGACTGGTCCCGCTTGTCACTCTGCAGCGGCTTCCGGATAATAAAACGGACAGCGGTCATAAACAGTTCGACAATACGGATGCGAAAGACCAGGGTAACCGAAGCCAATGTCGCGACATGAAGCAGTATATCAAAAAGAAGCGGGGATTGCTGATCGGCGATAAACCGTGACGCAATGGCCAGATGGCCGGAACTTGAAATGGGTAAAAACTCGGCCAGACCCTGGATAGCCCCCAGAAGTACAGCCTGCACAATGGTCATGGTACACTCCAAATATCAGAATAATTCCCGGATTACGTCATCGGGTGATTTTTGATAGTAAAGATAGCCGTAAATAATCGAAGCCGCAAGCACCTTCCTTCCGTATCCGCGTGTCTCTGCGAAGGGTATGCTTTCAAGCAACAGAAGGGGATCAAGGTCACTACCCGCGCGCATCCAGGCCCGGACCCGGGTTATTCCGGCGTTATATGAAAAAAGGGCTGCCATAACATTCCCGTCAAGACGCCTGACGAGTTCTGCAAGATAAGAGGCACCGAATACGAGATTTGTCGCGGGGTCAGTCAGCTCATAGTCGGATATACGAAGCTTTCGCGCCACGTCGCCGGCAGTTGCCGGCATGAGCTGCGTCAAACCAACCGCGCCGGCGTGCGAAACAACTGAAGCGTTAAAAAAGCTTTCTGTCCGTATCAGAGCATACAACAGATATTCAGGGATTCCAAATCGTGCGGCGGCAGTAGATACTTCCTCCAGCCATGGGCGGGGATAGAGGCTGGCGAGTTGACTGTCGGTCACTGGTCCCTGTTCCGACTGCACGGAAAGTACCATGAGCCTGAGAGCTGCAGTATGAAACCCGTTTTCAGCAAGTCTGTCAGCGAGTGCCATAGCCGTATCAGGAGCAATATCAGGAAAATAGTCCCGCGCAAAGGGAAACAGGCGATCCGGCAGCGAGTATACAATAAAACCCCGAAGGACCGGAGCAAGGGCCTTTTCGCGATCTGAACCGGCGGATTCTGTTTCAGCAGAAGCATTGTATATCAGTGACGGTGTTTCCGGTATCGAACCGAGCGCTACCGATGCCAGCATCCGGTAATACAAGGATGCATGATCCTCCGAATAGGCGGTATTGTACGCCTGTGTGGCGTCATTGCCGGAAAGGGATCCGGATTTCGCGGCTATGTAGGAAATGCGTGCATGTGTTTCACGGTCAAGGTGCTCATGAATGTCGGAATACAAACGGCCGATCGATTCGAAGTCCCTTTTTTGAATCAGATACACAATGAGCCGGTCCACCATACCGGAAAAAAAGGAAGGATCTCCCCATTCGGGGGCGAAACCGATCAAATCCTCCATGAGACGATCGTGATTCTCTGATGAAAGATCAAGCAGATACCAGATCGCTACATCACGGTCAAAGGGATCAGACGCGTTATCGAAGGCTTCAAGAAAAGCGCTGCGGGCCTCATTGTAAAATGATGCTCCCCGGCGGGACAACAGACGTCCCCGGTAAAAGGAAAGCATGTAAGGAACAGACTCCCCGGCATATTCTTCCGGTACATCGAGTCCGCCGTTCGTTCGTTCAGAAAGCTCCGTGAACACAGCAAGCGCCTCATCTGCATCACTTGCACCGTAGAGTGCACAACGGCCGAAGTCCGAAAGCATACTCCGGTAGAACAGTTCCGGGGCGCTATCAGCAAAAAGCTTTTTCCCCTCTTCCCAGGCAGCCCGGTACGCCCGCTGTTCACTTAACCGGCGGAAACTGAATATTGCGTCAAACTGGGGATATACGGAAACAGGAACCCGAAGACCGGTTTTAATAATCTCGTCAGTGTACTCTTCCCGGGCAAAAAACCGTATGAGCCCGCCGGGAATTTTGTCGTACTGACCTTCATCCGCAAGGAACAGCGCATTGAGCAATACTGCATCATGCTCAAAAGAAGGAAAAACTTCAGAAGGTTCCTGAAGCCTGTCAATCGCTTCCCTGCGTTGTTCCGGTGAGCCGGCAAGTGCAAGCTCGCGTAAACACAACAGATTGAATGGCGCCGGACTGTATCGTGCCCCGATATCAAGAAATGCCGTGTATAGAACGTAATTCCCCGCATCCTGCGCATGCTGTGCCATATACCAGGGGGCATCCATGCCGAGCTTGAGTGATTGTGCTGCATCGGTCTCGCTCACGTCAGAAAGGAACGCACGGTCTCCCTTTTCCAGTCGTGTCAGGATTTCTTCGCACGCAACCCCCCACGCGCGTTCCCGGCATGAGAGAACGCTGAGAGGGAGTAGCAGGCAAAAAAGGAGCAATACGGTGTATTTACCGGGGAGGGATCTCAATCCTTGTTCCGGTAATGATGAGATTAGGATTCTTGATCCTGTTGTGCGTCGCAATTCGCGTGTACAGCCAGGGATCGCGGTAGTAGGCATCGGCAAGGTCCCATAAGGTATCACCCCATACAACATCATACTGAACAGGACCAGCTTGCGCCGGCTCCGGTTCAACAGGGGCAACTATTTCTTCTTCCACCGGCGTGGCAACCGGAGCTTCATCACTGGGTGCAGGAGGAGGGGTTTCCTCTTCTACTGCCGGAGCGTCTGGAGCAGCCTCAGGCTCGGATACAGGCACAACAGGTGCCTCAGCTACCGGAGCAGCATCCATCGTACGGTTAAGCTGCAATACATGCGCAGACACAAAAAGCGCAAGGGCAAGAGCCGCTACACCCAGCACAAGAATAACAACACAAAGCCATGCAGGTAAAAAAACACCGCTTCTTTTCTTTTCCTCATTGGTCATTTCATACAATCCTTCCGGAGCGTTCCCGGGTATGTCCGAATCAATAACCAGATTCCGGTGTTCAGGATCGTTTCCCAGAGTAAGCATGCTGTCAATGGGAGTGAGATCAAAATCCGGAAGCCCGAGCTGATCTTCAGAACTGAGCGTTTCAAGAGAAACCGATAACGCCTGGCGTGATCCGGAATCAAGATCCACTGCTTCCGCTGAAAGATCATTATCATCATCCAGCGTAAGCGTTAATTCTATAGTCGCATCACCGGCATTTCGTCCGGCAATATCTTCAATAATAAGCGTTCCCACGTAGGACGCGGTTTCAATGGACTGGTCCTCGCTACGGAAAAGATTAATCTGCACGCTCGTCTGGTCGTCCCGCACCGTTGTCAATTCAAGAACCTTGCTGACGGGCGCACCTTCCTCCATCACCGGGAAAAACTTGCTGTCTGCCAGTTTGATACCAATCCAGGCCGCGCTCATAGTGCATACCTCTTTTCAAATATATTCATATAACTGTAGTACGCAAGGACTGATCTTGTCAACGCGGAATGTTGACAGCGCAAGATAGTGGCATCATAATAAGTGTCTATGAATGCAAGTATAACCGTTGTCTCCGTCATCATCATCGTATCGCTCGCACTGCTGTTGTTGAGCTTTATCGGAAGAAAGGGCGACAAGAAAAAGTCTAAAAAAAGGAAGACAAAAGACCGCGGAACGATTATCCGTGAGGCAACAAAAAGACTTGCTCAGAATCCCCGTGATCCCGAAGGGCTCTCTGCCATGGGAAATCTCCATTATCTCGAACAGGATTGGCAGAAGGCATACGAAGCATATGAAATTCTCATAAATCTCGCACCGAACAACCCCAAACTGGACGAATTTGAATGCGCTCTCCGCCTCGGGGTATCTGCCGTAAAAACGGACCATCTGCAGGAAGCAATAAAAAGCTTTGTGCAGGCGCGGACAATGCAGCCCAATCACTTTGAAGTCAATTATAATCTTGGATATATCTGTTACCTGCAGAGAGACTACGACAAGGCCATCCCCTATCTCCGCCAATCCCTGCTGGTTGATACGGAAAATGTATTGGCGCTACGATACATGGGCTTCAGCCTGCACAAGGCGCACCGGTACCGGGAAGCTCTCTCTTATCTGAAAAAAGCAATAGATCTCCAGCCCGACGACAAGGAATCACTGTTTGCAATGGCGGAATGTCTGTTTGAGTCGGGAGCTACGGAACGCGCCCTGAAAATTTTCATGCATCTGCGCCCGGATCCAGTCCTCGGCCCGCAGTCGGCGATGTATGCCGGACTGATACACAGCCAGACCAATCAGCATGACAAGGCCGTTACCGACTTTGAAATCGGTTTGAAACATGAAACGATCCCTCCGGACATTGCCCATGAACTGCGGTACAAGATGGCCATAACCCTCATCAAAACCCAGGACATCTCGCAGGCGCTTACCGTACTCAAGGAACTTCAGCGTATAAAACCGGGATACAAGGACACACCGAGTCTCATTGTTCGCTACCAGGAACTGAACCAGAATAAAAACCTGCAGATATATCTCCTTGCCGTACAGAGCGAGTTCATCTCCCTCTGTCGCAAGATTGTGGTACAGTTTTTTACCGGCGCCAAAGTCAAAATTACCGATATATCTGTATTTGCGGATTATTCCGACGTAGTAGCGGAAATTGATACACCAAAATGGTCCGATGTAGTTATTTTCCGCTTTTTCCGTTCGCAGGGTTCTGTCGGTGAACTGTTACTGCGGGATTTCCATGGACGAATCAAGGATCTCAAGGCCGGTCAGGGAATCTGCCTGTCCGCCGGTATTTTTTCCGAAGAATCACGCCGTTTTTCTGAAGGGCGCCCCATAGACCTCTATGACAAGGACCGGCTGAATCAAATTCTGAATTCGGTAGACTCCGGCGTACCTCTAAAAAGAACCTGATCGGTACTGCTACCAAAATTGTTGAAAATTTTTCCCGCTATTTCGCTCTGGCAATGGTTACCAGATGCCGTTCGCGGTCATCCAGAAACGGAACGGGCGCGGCAATTGCCTCCCAGTCTCCGGTGATACCGGAAATCTGACCCATTTCTTCATCAATTGTCCCTTTTTTCCCTTTCCATGCAGCAAGCAGCCCGCCTTCGGCGAGGAGCCGGTCAAGAGAGCGGTACATTTTCTTGTCCAGAGGACGAAACGCCCGGAATACGACAAGGGAATATACGCCGGCAGGAGCCTGTTCAATGGGAGTATTGAGTACCTGAGTATTCTTCATTGAAAGGATGGCACAGGCATTTTCGAGGAATGAACACCGCCGGCTCATACGCTCAATAAGGGAAACGGGAAGTTCGGGAAACAGCAGGGAAAGCGGGATTCCAGGAAGCCCGGCTCCGGTTCCCGCGTCGGCGAGGCTCGGAGCGGCAAATCCCGAAAGAAGCCCCGTGATCTTTGTCCAGGGAGTCAGGCTGTCCAGGATATGCCGGACAACCAGCCCCTCGCGGGACTCAGCTCCCACCAGATCGAACGCGTTGTTGAAGAGTTCGAGTTCGTCCATATAGCGGGAAAACAGCGGTTCGAGCGAAGCAGCGCCGCGGACGGTTATACCGTCAATGACGGTATCCTCAGCCGGTATTCCCAGGGCGGCGAGACCGTCACAGAGGAGTTCCTGCCAGGATTTTCCGTTCCACGCGCCGGTCAGGCTCATTTTTTCCCTTTTAACAATTCGGCGAAGGGATTGTAGGTCATGCCGTCGTCATCGCGGGATCCGCCAAACGATCCGCGTCCGCCGGAGTCCCGGCCGCCGGTCTGGTTCCGGCCGCCGTAAGAACCGCGATCAGATGAACCGCGGCTGCCGGAAGCGCTGTAGGATCCGCCCGCAGAACCGGGGTCCTTACCGCCGACCGAACCGGCACCTTTGCCGCCCGGAGAGCCGGATCGGACGACAACCTTACGCGCTCCGGAAGAAGCTGCCTGGACAGGCTGTGCGGAAGATTCACTCTTGCAGGAAAGACTGATGCGCCGGCGGTCCACATCAAGACCGATAATGCGGCATTCTTTTACGTCGCCCACCTTGACCACATCCATGGGATCACGGACAAACTGATCGCTCATCTCGGAGAGATGGAGAAGCGCGGTTTCCTTGATACCGATATCAACGAACGCGCCGAAGTCAACTACGTTCTTGATCTTGCCGGTCACTTTCATGCCTTCCCGGAGGTCCTCGAAAGAAAGAACGCCCTGCTGCATGATGGGCTTGGGGAAATCCTCACGCGGATCGCGGTTGGGCTTTTTGAGTTCTTCAATAATGTCGCTGATGGTCTGGTCACCGAGTTCATAACGGGCCTTGAGGGTGCTCCGTACTTCGCCAGTCACCTCGCTTTTTTGCTGAACAAGCTCATAGACCACGCGGGCGGCCTCATAGTTTTCCGGGTGCACCCAGCTGTTATCGAGCGGATCAGTGCTTTCCGGAATCTTGAGGAAGCCGGCACACTGCTCAAAGCTCTTTGGTCCCATGCCGGGCACCTTCATGAGCGCGTCGCGGCTCGTAATCTTGCCGCCCGATTCACGGAAAGCCACGATTTTCTTCGCGAGCGGGCCGTTTATACCGGATACGTATTTGAGAAGCGAGAAACTCGCGGTATTGAGATTCACGCCAACATTGTTGACCACGGAACCCACTACTTCGTCGAGCATTTCGGAGAGCTTCTTCTGGTTTACGTCATGCTGATAGAGGCCAACACCGATTGACTTGGGGTCAATCTTGACGAGCTCAGCGAGCGGATCCTGCAGGCGGCGGCCGATTGATATGGCGCCGCGGATGGTGAGGTCAAGCTCGGGGAACTCTTCGCGTGCCACGTCGCTTGCCGAGTAAACAGAAGCACCGTCTTCGTCAACAACGGTATACAGAACGTCCTTGCAGTGCTCGCCGATAACGGCCGCTACCACTTCCTGTACTTCATGACTGCCGGTTCCGTTTCCGATCGCGACGAGCTGGATGTTGTATTCCTTTATGGCGCGGAGGATGGCGGAGGCGGCTTCTACCGGCTTGTGCTGGTAGATCATGAAGTTGCCCAGATACTTTCCGGTTTCATCGAGCGCCGCGCACTTGGTACCGGTACGGATTCCGGGGTCGACTCCGAGGATGCGGGTTCCCTTGATGGGCTGCTGCATGAGCAGGTTGCGCAAATTCTCACTGAAAACGGATATGCCATGGTCGTCCGCCGCATCCGAAAGGTCCGAGCGGATTTCCCGTACTACCGCGGGGGAAAGGAGGCGGATTACGCCGTCCGCTATGGCGTCGCGGTGATAGTCATTCGCGACGGTGTAATTCCGGGAAATGATATCGATAGCTTCTTCGGCGTCCACATCAATCTTTACATCAAGAACGCCTTCGCGTTCGCCGCGGTTTATAGCAAGTACGCGGTGGGGTTTTATCTGGTTCACGGGTTCGCTGTAGTC
>CAZQEF010000028.1:0-9382 GCA_964592325.1 uncultured Treponema sp.
TGCGATATACGCAAACAATTTCAAACACTTGCTAGTCATTGCAGTATATCGAAAATAATTCTCTGTTGCAATACTTCTGCCCGGCATGGGCTAGTGAAGCAATAACGAGAAGGTGAGTTTTCCTTGTGGAGCCGGCTGGCGGGGTGAAAGGGAGCCTTCAATTTTCAAAATCTGGCGAAAATGTTTCGCGTATACCGAAACCGTGATCCCTCCCTCCAGGTTGTACGCAACCGGAGATTCGCTGTTTCTGCAGTTTGCTGATCCGCCGAGCGAGAATTTTGCCTGATGCTTTCCCTGTTTTGCTGTTGCGGTGATTTTCAGCCGGGACTGACAGTTTTCCCATGCAGTGGAGGATATATACCCTTCGGGTAAATCGAGTTTCCCGGAAAGATCCATCCTGAGCCACTTAAAGAAGAGACGGTAGAGAATTGCTTTTGCTGAGAGTTGATATTGCGTTTCTGATTTGACAAGCGTCCCCTGGACAGTCATTAACGGGTTTTCAACAGAAATCCGTGCTCCTGCCCACTCGTCAGGTTCCATCGACTCTTCCGGAGATTCGGGAGAAAGAAGATCGCGGGCATACAGTACCCTGATTCGTCCGGTTGTCCGTTCGGTACCGGGGATACGGACGGTGAATGAGGATGCAAAAAGACACCGTTCCCTTATTCTTGTCGGGGAGCCGTCAAATTCAGTGTACCCGGTGTCACTGCGGAAATACCGTCCTCCGAATGTGAACTGTCTGAAGGAAATAGCCGCATCCATGCGTATGGCGCTGGTGTCAGTATACAGGCGGGATATGTTGCGCATAGCCGTAATGCCGGCAGTTATGTGTGAGTTTGACAGTATCAGTTCCGCTGCAGGGAAAATGACCGGGTGTTCGGTTGCTTTCTGTTCTGCGGAAAACCATGAATCAGAAGGCTTCGCGATATGTCGACGATACCCGGTATATAGTGCTCCTTGTATTGTCGTATTTCCGGGAAGGTTTCGGGGTGATGTGAAAAGAATCTGGAACCAGGATCCGGGGGTATCCGGCTGCCGGGGATTTCCAAAGATTGACAGGTCAACATACGTTCCCTGAAATTCGGCTCCCGCAGTTTCTGTTGTCCGGGTTGTTCCGGGAGAAAGAATTGCTGCCCGTGATACCGCAAGCGGCCGGAACTGCGGACTGTTTACCGGGCCAGCCATATTTTTCACGCGTGATGGAAGTCCCGAAAGGGATATGGACCCGCCGAGCAATTGCAGCTGATCCAGAGGTTTCCAACGAATGCTCCATGAGTGGAGATCCTGATTTCCGGAGACAAATCTTCCGGAGCCGTGGATTTCAGCTGATGCGCGGAGAAATCCGGTCTGTGCGGTTCCGCGGGTTTCCGTTTTCTCTGCCGGATGATCATACTCGTGTGATACCGACAGGGAAAAAGGCTGCAACTGCAGCGCAAGGGCCGAAACCGGCAGGAGAAGAAGAATTACGGGAAATAAAGTGCGGGCCATGACGGTTTATTCGGCAGGAAATGATTTCCTGCCCGATAAACCGCCGTATGGAATTTATTTTCTTGTTTTTACTTCTGATACGTAGCTGTCTCTAAAGTCCGGCAGACTTTTAACGGTTCCCAGCCAATAATCTGCTTCCGCTTTTGAGTTGTACGGGCCAACGCGTACCCGGTATTTTGTGTCATCTCCGCTGCCACGGGTAAATATCTCTGTATTGAGATACCGGTCCGCAAGTGTTTTACGGGCACGTTCTGCATTGAGTTTGCTTGAATAGGATCCTGCCTGTATCCAGTAGTCGGTTACAATGATCTTTCTGGTTTTGGTTTGAACTGTTTTCCGGGGAGCCGGTTTTTGAACAGCTTCCTTGCGCGGTGCAGGATCCGGTGTTTTATCCGCGGAAGAAGTACGCGTTGTCTGAACCGGTTTTTCCCGGGAGGGCTGTTCGGGTTGCTTCAAAGCAGCTCCGGTGTCAGTGGTCTGTCCGGGAATGTTCTCCGGAGAAAGCGCGTTTTCGGTCTGAACCGTGCTGGATGCCGAGCGTGTAAGCCCGGTAACATCAAGTTCTCCGTAATTGGTATGTGCTTCGTTTCTGTTGACAATGGTCAGGTTGACCCCGCCAGGGAGCGGTTCTGCCGGAGTATCAAGACCGGGTTTTGTATCGGGATCCCTGAGCCATGAATCGGGATCTATTGTGGTATCCTGTCTTGTACTGCCCGTTGGGGGGATAACTGCTGCGGCCTGCTGAAGCGTGGGCTCGCTGTTGCGGGATGGAGAATACAGCAGTATTGCGGCTCCGAAAATTATGAGTACGAAGACACTCACCGCCAGTACGATCCACAAGATTTTTTTCTGTTCCATAACAGCCTCAATATCCTCTACGCGAGAGTAGATTAGCGAGCTTTCTTTCAAAAGCCCTGATGCTTCCTCGGTTGTCTACCCTCACAGTATCGGCATTTTTTGTAATGTATTGAGCAAAGAGGCGTCTTTGGGCGAAAAAACGCCGCAAAATTTGGTGTACAGGCAGTGAATCACGCCGAATTGCGCGGAAAAACCGGATTATGGCCGGTGCGGACACAAATATCACGAAGGAACAGCGATCGAGAACCGCCGATTTGTAGAGCATTGGCGCGTTGATGACCACTATGGTATCCCGGTGTTCATCGAGAAAACGGAAAATGAGCCGGTCAATTTCGGGATAGATGATGTTTTCGTGCCGGATGAGCAAAGCCGGGTCGCTGAATACGAGAGAGCCAAGGGCACGCCGGTCAATACTCCCGTCCGGACGGAGCAGTGAAAGCCCTTTTTGCCCGGCTTCGTGTGAAAACTCGGTCAGTACGGCGTCCTTGACCCGTTCAAGCGCTTCATGTGCCGTTTCGTCGGTGTCCAGTACGGTAAAGCCCCGTTTCGCCGCGAAAAAGTTCTGCGCGATATTTTTGCCGGCGCACATGGGGCCGGTAAGGCCGATAACCGGGGAGGCCATCAGTGGAATTCCCCCCAGCTCGGACCTGATTCGACACTTACCCGCAATGGTACCGCAAGCGTCATGACGGCTTCCATTTCCCGTTTGACCAGCTGTCGGACCCGGCTTGTTTCTGCCGCGGGAGATTCGAGTATGAGCTCATCGTGCACCTGAAGAAGCAGCCGTGTTTCCAGTTTTTCCAGCCGGAGCGCGGAATCCACGCGAAGCATGGCGGATTTGACGATATCGGCCGCCGAACCCTGAATTGGCGTGTTGACCGCCATCCGCTCCGCGCCGGACTGTTCCATCTTGTTCCTGCTCGTTATTCCGCGGATATAACGTCGGCGTCCCATGAGTGTTTCAACATATCCGGTTTCTTTGGCCTTCTCTTTTGTTTCATTAATGAAAGAGGCAACCCCGGCATAAGTCTCAAAATAGGTGTTGATGAACTGGGCTGCCTGTCCCCGCGGGATACGGAGTTCATTAGCCAGCCGGAACGCGCTCATGCCGTACATTACGCCGAAATTGATCGTCTTTGCCACCCGCCGCATGTCAGGCGTTACCTCGCCGTCCGGAACGCCGAAAATGAGTCCTGCTGTTTTTCGGTGTACGTCTATGCCTTCCCTGAAGGCAGAAACCAGGTTTTCATCCCGGGAAAGATGGGCAAGAATGACGAGCTCGATTTGCGCATAGTCGGCCGAAACCAGCTCAAAACCGTCCGCTGCACGGAAAGCGCTTCTGATCCTTCTGCCGTTTTCGTCGCGGATAGGGATATTCTGCAAATTGGGATCACGGCTGGAAAGCCGGCCGGTTGCGGTTCCCGTTTGCATGAAACTTGTGTGAACGCGTCCTTTTCCGTCCGCCAGTTGGGGCAGGGCATCGACATACGTGGACTTGAGTTTTGCCAGTGCGCGGTAGTCGAGAATTTTGCCGGGCAGGATATCTTCAGAAGCAAGGTTTTCGAGAACGGATGTGTCCGTGGAATACCCGGTCTTGGTTTTCTTTCCCGGTGAGAGCTTGCGTTCAACAAAAAGTACTTCCTGGAGCTGTTTGGGAGAGGCAATATTGAATTCGTGCCCCACAATTCCGTAGATTTCCTTTTCAAGGGTGTTCATATCCTTTCCCAGTTCAAGGGAAAATGATTCGAGTGCGGACTTTTCCAGTCTGATTCCGGCCAGTTCCATATCGGCGAGAACGGGCAGTACCGGCATTTCAAGGTCATTCAGGAGCGTGCCGAGCGAAAACTCATCGATACGCGGTGCCAGTTCGGCATGGAGGCGCATGGTGATGTCGGCGTCCTCTGCCGCGTACATTGCAGCCTGTGGTACGGGGACATCGGTAAAACAGCCCCCTTTCGGAACGATATCCGAAAAGGCGATTGTCCTGACTCCCAGCTGGCTGGCCGCCAGCGAGTCGAGCGAAAAGGATGACCAGTCCGGGTCGAGGAGCCAGGCGGCAATCATGGTATCGAATATGCGGCAGGGCGGGCGACGGTGTGGAAAAGAATCAAAGATCCCCTGTACGGCAAGAACTTCGTAGTCAAATTTTCCGTTATGCATGACAAGAAGGATGTTTTTCTGCGAAAAGAGGCGGGTTAACGCGGCACCGGCCGCGTTTCGGTCCATCAGCGGATGCGGTTCTTCTCCGATCTCCGGATCAGGCCCCATCAATGGCACATACACACCGGAGCCCGGTTCGAGTGACAGCGAAAACCCGGCAAGTTTTGCGGAAAATACGTCGAGAGAAGTAGTCTCGCAGTCAAAAGCGGCGAGTCCCTGACTGGCCGCGCGGTCGATAAGCCGGGCAAGTTCGTCGGGATCGGTACAGACGGAATAGTCACCCGAAGAGGGAGCCAGCTCGGTTTGAAGCGCGTTTGCCGAAAGCGGCGGATCGGCGGGAGATTCTGCTGCCGGGCTCGTAATTCTGGATGCCTGAGCGCTGCCGGTATCCGCTTCACCCGCGTAGAGACGGGCGATTGCGGGAAGCCCTTCCCGCATGAATATGCGTCCCGCCGCCTCACGGTCCAGACAGTGGCAGGCATAGGAATCAAGAGAGGGATCAAGAGGAACTTCATGACAGAGAGATACCAGTTTGCGGGAAAAGTAGGCCATGTCCCGACCTTCGACTATTTTTTTGCCCATGGCGCCGGGAATTTCATCGGTATGGGCAAAGATGCCGTCAAGTGATCCGTACTGTTCAAGAAGTTTGAGCGCCGTTTTGTCGCCAACGCCGCGGATGCCCGGTATGTTGTCACTCGCATCCCCGGTCAGGGAAAGGTAGTCGAGCATGAGCTCCGGCGGGATTCCCCATTCGTTTTTGACGCCGTCCGGGGTAACAAGTTCCCACCCGCCGGTTTTTCCGGGTTTGAGTACCGACACCGTATCGGTGACCAGCTGCATGAGGTCCTTGTCCCCGGAGAGGATGACACAGTTGCGCCCCTCTGCGGTACAGCGAGAAGCGAGCGAGGCAATAATATCGTCGGCTTCGAAGCCGTTTTGCCTCACAAGCGATACTCCCAGCGTTGCCAGAATCTCCTCGATGACCGGGATCTGTGCGTGCAGATCCTCCGGTGTTTTTTGCCGGGTAGCCTTGTACTGATCATACAATTCATGCCGGAATGTGGGGGTATATGAATCAAATGCGGCCACAAAACATTCGGGCTGGTACTGGGAAAAAAACGTATGCAGGTTGCGAAAAAAACCGAAAAGAGCGGAAACGTTTTTTCCTTCGCGGTTTGTCAACGGTTTGTTGATAAATGCAAAATAAGAACGGTAGATGAGGCCGTAGGCATCAAGAACATACAGTGTTTTCTTCATGCGCCGAGTATAGCATATATGAAGCCGGGAATGCAGCCTTTACTGATTAATATCGATAAGGGAGGCCGTATGCGCATCCGAGGCGTAGATGCTGGAACGGTTTGCGTAGGGGTTCTTGAGGGACAGTACCTTTTGGCGCAACAGGTGCATGTGACTCTTCAGCAGCTCCCTGTTTTTCCTGTTCTGAACCAGTACATCCTTGCGGAGTTTTTCCAGATCGGTTTTGAGCTGTGGTATCTCCGTATCGCGCTGGCCCTTGTGCGTGGTTCGGTACATGCTCTCAAGGGGATCAATGACCTTCTGTATCGTATAAATCTCGGCAATGATCCCCTGTTCAAGCTCGGTATGCCGGACAATGGCGTCCACATCGCCGTCCGATATCATTTTTTCCTGTTTTTCCAGAACGGTAAGATAATCACGGAATTTAGTGCGTTGCTCGTCCAGAAGCTGCTTGAACCGCTTGAGTACTGAGACCCGTTCGGCAACCTGTTCTTCTGTCAGATCGGGAAGTGCCATGGGCTGTTATCCTGCAATGTTGATGCCGACCGGTGCGGATTTTGAATCAGAATGAGCTGCGCTGCTTGATACTACTTCATTCCATGCGGCGCGAAGCTGGTCCATGAGGTCGCGTACATGAATCATCTTGTCTGCTTTCTTTTCAATGTTTGCTTCGAGCAGCTGTTCGTTGAAGTAGGCATACAGGGACAGCAGGTTTTTGGCGATGTCTCCTCCTGCTTCCATATCGAGCGATGCCATGAGTTCGGTTATGATTTCCTGGCTTTTCAGCACGTGTGTATTGCATTTTTCTATGCGTGACGGATCTTTTTTAGAATCGCCTTCGATCAGCGCGATAGCCGCTCCGATCTGTTTGATTGCTTCATCATACAGCATGACGATAAGTGTGCCCTGACTGGCGGTTCGTACCCGTGTTTCGCGATATGCGCTTAATGCCTGGTTATACCCCACAATGTCCCCCTGAAAAAAAGTCTTGGTACGGATATAGTATCCCCTGTCTTCCTATCGGCATTCTTTCGTTCTACTTTAGTTTAATTTGCGGAAAAATGCCAGAAGATTTCTTGATGACTTTCGAAAGAGGGCAAAAAAGCTCGACGGAGCCGGGCATTTTTCGTATTATATACTCAAAGGCGGTACGCATACCCATGAGCGATTCACAGAATAACAAGAACGACAACAAACAGGATGATCCCTTCAATTTTTTCAAATTCCCGGGAGGGAACGGTGGAAATGGCGGCAACCGCCCCCAGTTTCCCCGCATTCCGGTCTGGGCCATACTTCTGGCTGTTTTTGCCGGTATGGTCATATTCAATTATGTAATGGTTACCCGTACCGATTCCCTTATTCCCTTTTCGGAGTTCAAGGATCGCATTACCACCGGGGAAATAACCCGTGTGGATATTTCCACAACGTATTTTACCGGTTATGTGGAGCCCAAAAACGCGCCCGCGCCGGATCCGCAGCCGGGGCTGGGCCTTTTTACACCGCAGCCCCGCCCGGATAAAACGTACCGGACGGCAGGTCTTTTAACCGAGGAATTCGTACAGCTTCTTGATTCGTCAAATGTTACCTATTCTGTTATACCGGAACAGCGAAATGTCATCCTGGATTTCATTCTCCAGTGGATACTGCCTTTCGGCCTGTTTTTCCTCATGTGGCGTTTTCTCATGCGGCGAATGGGCGGAGGTTCAGGCGGTCTTGGCGGAAGCATATTCTCGGCAGGCCAGGCTCGTTCAGCCGCAGTTGAGGAAGGCAAGGTTACCACCCGTTTCAATGATGTAGCCGGCGTTGACGAGGCCAAGGAAGAACTGGTTGAGGTGGTGGACTTTCTCAAATTTCCCAAGAAATATACCGATATCGGCGGAAAGATTCCCCGGGGCGTTTTGCTGGTGGGTCCTCCCGGAACCGGCAAGACCCTGCTTGCCCGCGCTGTCGCCGGCGAAGCGGGCGTTCCCTTTTTCCGGATCAGCGGTTCCGATTTTGTCGAAATGTTCGTCGGTGTGGGGGCTTCCCGCGTGCGCGACCTTTTCAAGCAGGCCCGCGAAAAAGCCCCGTGCATCATATTTATTGATGAACTTGATGCTATCGGAAAGTCACGTCTCACCTCCATGTCAACGAACGATGAACGCGAGCAGACCCTGAACCAGCTTCTGGTCGAAATGGACGGATTCGATACTTCCTCCGGTCTCATATTGCTCGCGGCAACCAACCGTCCGGATGTACTTGATCCGGCGCTCCTCCGTCCGGGGCGGTTTGACCGGCAGGTAGTGGTTGACCGGCCGGACGTAAAGGGACGCGAGCAGATACTGAGAATTCATGCAAAGAACGTCAAGCTGTCAAAAGAAGTTGATCTGGCGGCAATTGCGCGTACAACCAGCGGTTCTTCGGGTGCCGATCTTGCGAATATTATCAATGAAGCAGCGCTTCTGGCTGTCCGTGCCGGGCGAAAGGAAGTTGTCATGGCGGATCTGCAGGAGGCGGTTGAGAAAGCCATAGCCGGCCTCCAGAAGAAGAGCCGCGTAATCAAGGAAGACGAACGCAAGATTGTGGCGTACCACGAAACCGGCCATGCCCTTACGGCCGCCTTTACGGAAGGGGCGGACAAGGTTCACAAGGTTTCCATCATTCCGAGGGGAATCGCCGCACTTGGCTATACGCTGCAGGTTCCGGAAGAAGACCGTTACCTCAGAACCAAAAATGAACTGCTGGGGCAGGTTGACGTTCTTCTGGGAGGCCGTGCTGCCGAGGAAATCCAGTTTGGAGAGGTTTCAACCGGTGCGTCAAACGATCTCTCCCGTGCGACCGACATTGTACGTCGCATGATAACCGACTACGGAATGAGCGAACGGTTCCGTAACGTTGCCCTGAGCCAGCACGGCGCCGGGTATGGCGGACCGGGAGACCCCAAACTGGTTCGGGATTACGCTGAATCAACCCAGCAATACATTGACGAGGAAATTGCCCGGATTATCGATTCAAGATATGTGGATGTACGGAAGCTTCTTTCCTCGAAGCAGGAGTTGCTCCAGTATATAGCGGCGCGTTTGCTTGAAAAAGAGATCATTGAGCATGATGAATTCAACGAAATCCTTGCCGCAGAGGGAAAACTGGCTGCCGGAGAAGACAATTGACGGAATACGGCCTTTCTGGTTTACTGGTAGCATGAAAACAATCCGGTTTCGTGCAAAAATCCTGGTGCTGGCGCTCTGCGCTGCAGGATTTGTTCCTGTTGCTGCACAGTCCATAACAACCGCGGACAATTTTTTTACCGGTGTATCGGATACATACGCAGCAATAAAGGATTATTCGGCCAATATTACCATAACCACAACGAGCGGCAGAACGACAGAAACGATGAGCGGCCGCACGGTGTTTAAAAAACCACAGCTTCTCAGGATAGATTTTACCCGTCCTGCCGAACAGACAATCGTGTTTACCGGCCGTGATCTTACCATTTATCTGCCTACCCATAACGTGACGCTTTTCCAGGCGGTTGAATCCGACTCTGGCGCGGGAGGCGCATCCCTGGCTACACCGCAGGGGCTTGCGCTCATGAAACGGTATTATTCCATTTCATACGAGACCGGTCCTGATCCGGTTCCCC
>CAZQEF010000029.1:0-993 GCA_964592325.1 uncultured Treponema sp.
AGCCCTTCTTCAGAAAAAAGGTGTGCCGGTTTTGCACACAGAAACTGAAGATCGACTACAAGGATGCAGACACACTTCGCCGGTATACAACCGAGCGCGGAAAGATTCTTCCCCGCCGTATCACCGGTACCTGTGCAAAACATCAGCGTCGTCTCGCGCTTGAAATCAAGCGTGCGCGCTCTCTCGCAATGCTTCCCTACGTGGTAAGCTGATCAAATTATCAAGCGGTTGCTGATCCAACTCCTGGACGCGGCAACTGACAAACGGTGACTTCCGGACCATGTCGTTCCGGAGTCGCCAAAAACAGTAAGGAGCTCGAATAATGAAGGTTATTTTAAACGTAGATGTAAAGCATCTTGGTGAAGAAGGTGACGTAAAGGATGTTGCCAACGGATACGCACGGAATTATCTGTTTCCCCGCAGTCTTGCCGTTCCCTGTAATGATGTGACTCTTGCACATTTTGAAGGACGCCGCGCAGACATAGAAGCGCGCAAAGAAGAAAAACGCAAGGCAGCTGCAGGACTCAAAGAACGTCTCGAAGGTACAACGCTTACAATCACGATGTCCGCCGGCGCGAACGGGAAACTTTATGGCGCGGTTACCAATCAGACCATTGCCGATGAACTTGCAAAGCTCGGATTCGAGGTTGAACGCAAGCGTATTGAAGTGCCCGGTCTGACTCTCAAGAGTGTCGGAAAATATACGGTTGTCATTCACCTGTATGAATCTGCTACCGCGGAAGTCCCTGTAGTAATTGAGGCGCAAACCAGCAGCGAAGCAAAAGAAGCTTCCAGGAAATCCGGATCGACAAAAAAGCACGCAACCGAAGAAGCTGCACCCGCAGTTGCAGAGACTGCACCTGCAGCTGAAGAAGCTGCAGACGCAGTTGAAGAAGCTCCGGCCGCAACTGAGGAAACTGCAGCAGAGGATTCAGAAGAGACGGACGCGTAATCAGATATGTCCGCATCATTAAAGGACAAGGTACCGCCTCA
>CAZQEF010000029.1:1031-9259 GCA_964592325.1 uncultured Treponema sp.
CTACGGCCGGACAATTTCTATTCAATTCAAAATCAGAAAATATACCAGGCAATCATATCGCTGTTCAGCAAAGGGCAGCGATGTGATCTCATTACACTCACCGAAGAACTGAAACAATCTGATCTGCTTGCATCAGCGGGCGGACCTGCATACATTGCTTCTCTTACCGATACCGTTCCGACCAGTGCGAATGTTGATTACTATGCAAAGGTGGTCCTTGAATCATCGGTACGACGGGCGCTGCTTGGGGTTTCACACAAAATTATCGCGGAAGCGCACAATGAGTCCATTACAAGCCGCTCATTGCTCGAAGAAGCACAGAAACAGATATTCGAACTTACCGATTCGAATCAGACGGCAACATTTAAAACACCGAAGGAAATCATTCCGCGTGCCATTGAAGCAATAGAGAAACTGTATCATACCCGGGATTCATTCACCGGTATTCCTTCAGGGCTCATTGAACTGGACCAGATGACCAGCGGTTTCCAGAAATCGGAATTCATAATAATCGGTGCCCGTCCGTCTGTCGGTAAAACCGCACTTGCGCTTACCATGGCTACACACATAGCTGTCCGGGAAAAAATCCCCACAGCATTCTTTTCCCTTGAAATGTCGGATATGCAGCTGATGACACGAATGATTTCATCAGAAGCAAAGATTCCTTCCGAGAAGCTCAGAACCGGCCTTCTCAAGATGAGTGATTTCCAGAGTATCCAGGATGCTGCAGGACATATATATGAGTCGCCCCTCTACATTGTTGACATGCCGAGCATGAAACTGCTCGATCTCAGGGCAATGGCACGGCAATTAAAAACGCAGTATGACATACAGATTATCTTTATTGACTATATCACGCTGATTTCCAGTGAAAACAGCATGGTTCCGCGTCATGAACAGATTGCAGAAATTTCGCGTTCCCTGAAAAGTCTTGCACGTGAACTCAATATTCCTGTTGTTGTACTGTCACAGGTTCGACGCGACGCAGAAGGAAAAAAACCGACGCTTGCTGATCTGCGTGAATCAGGTTCCATTGAACAGGACGCCGATGTGGTCATGTTCCTGCATCGTGAACGGCTCAGCAGCAAGGATACGGGAGAACAGGGAATCGACACGGAACTCATTATTGCCAAACAACGCAACGGCCCCATTGGCGACGTAGATATTGTCTTCCTGCCCCGGTATACGCAGTTTGTATCCCGGAGCAATCACTGATTTATCCTTGAATCAGTAGACAACCCAGTGCCCGGTATTTGCAAGATATCCGGTTAAAAGGTATGTTTTTTTTGTTCTGTTGTACCAGCTTACGGATCCGTCCTGGTTCAGGCTCACAATATACTGATTCATGTACAGCGGTTTTCTCGGAAGGGCATAATCACGCACCAGCGGAGTTTGCCGGTTGTTTCGTATGTTCAGTTCAATCATGGTTGACTTGCCAAGTGTTGTAAGAATATATCCCGACTGAGTGCAAAGAGCAGCTGCTGTGTCTTCATCACCATACTGTGCAAGTACTCGCGTCCTGGTATCCGGAATATCTGTGGGAATGATCTCGAGTGACACAATATCGGTTCTTGATACTTCTCCGTCGAGTATTCTGAATGCGTACAGGGTGTTGCTTTCTCCGGTTGATCGTGCCAGTCCGTACACAAGATGCCCCTCAACCGGAACCGGAACGGTCTCGCCGGTACGGATATTTATGGAGAGCAGTACGTGGGGAGAAAGGCTGGTTGATGATTTTGAAATCAGAAGCTGCTCGGAATTGACCAGTACCGCATCCTGCAATCCCGCGCCTGAATAGGTATATGGTGTCATCTGTCCGTCGATATCAAAAACTGCTACGGTGCTTCCGCCTGTGACACAGGAAACGCGGTTTCCATACACCGACAGGGAGACTATGTTGTCACGTGCTTCATGGAGAACCTTTCGCTGTGTGCCGTCGAAGCTGGTGAGTATGACAGATGCCGGCTTTTGTGAAGACCAGAATATCAGTCCGTCTTCAGAATATGCCATGCAATCAGCAGTTGACATGCCCGAGAAGAGAAACTGCGGAGTGGTTTCGGCTCCGGTTGCCATAAACACCGCGCCACTGGACAGAATGAACAGATTGGTCCCGTCTGTAGTCACCGCATCGATTCGATGTATGTCTTCCGCAGCAAGCGGTTTTGCGGCAATTGTTTCGCCGTTAATCCCGTTGCGGGGGATTGAATACAATGCGCCTGATTCCGTTCCGGCAATAATACGTGTCTTGAGACTCACCGCTGCGCAGACGGGTGAAGAAATTCCGGAAACGGTAACGGGCTCGCTATTACCGGATTTAAACAGATTTTTATTCCCCCTGGATTCAAACCAGCGGGGTTCGACATCTTCCGGATGTGAAGCCATGACCGGATTATGGGCCGGATATTGATCAATTGTGTCTCCGGTAGTGGCGTCAATACTATAAAGCGTGTTTCCGTAAAAACCGGTAATACGAAGATTGTTCGAGATAAGGGAGGGAACAAGAAGATCGCGTTCACCCTGGTAGGAAGCCTTTTCAGTACCGTTGCGTAAATCAGTATAACGAATGGTACCGGACGGACCGAATGTAACAATGCTGTTCTCGGAAGACCCGGTTACGGCAAGGTTTACCATACCGGGGCTTTGCGTGAATAGCGGCTTAAGTGCGCCGGTTCTCCCGTCGAGAATGGAAATTCCTTCCAGTGAACTGTGTCCTGCAATGAGATAGGTCCCGCGGGCGGACCATGAAAGAGCAGTTACCGAATCGCGGAACCGTTTGGCATACAGACGCTGTTTTGCTTCCCAATTCCATACGGAGACACGGTGGATGCTGAATCCGTCTGACTCATATGTTGCCAGCAGTTCTCCGGATGGATCAACGGCAATGCGTATTATGGGAAGCTCTGACAATTGCCAGATCTGTTCAAAACCGTCAGCGGAAAAGCGTGAAACAAATCCGTCCCTTCCTGCCGCATAAAAATCATCAGTACCCGGTATTGCAGCCAGTGACGATACCGGACCGGTATGTTTTCGGGAAAGGACTGGCGGGAGCTCCATGGACGAGTCGGTATATCCCGGTATTGAATCAATCTTCAGATTCTCCTGCGCAATAACGGTGAAGACTGAACAGAGCAGTAATATAAAGCAGGCAGAACGGAGATTATGCATCAGATGATTCCTCAAGAAGGATGTTTCGCACCGAAAGGTATCCGCCGTTTCGAAGGGCAGTATAGTCCTCCTGTTCCGGATTCGATTGGTAGTGTTCAAGAACCGAGTCATACAGATGACGGGGAATTCGGGTAACCGCCACTTCATTTTCACGCAAGCCGTGAATATGGAATTCGAGATCATTATCCGGTGTGTTTTTTTCATAAAGGATGACCGGTCTATCCGATGTTACAGATTCGCGGGCTTTCTCGAGAAGGCGTAATTTTATGGACTCAACAACTACCGGCTCAAGGTTATCCCGAAGAACGGAAACGCGATCAACAAGTTCCGCATATCCTACAACATATTCAGTGTTTTTCTTCATGGCTGTTTTGCCGGAAATGAGGGATAAACGCTCTATTTCGGGTACCATGTGAATGGTTGTTCTCCTGGACGGCCAGGAAACGGTGAGCGGCAGATCAAGATTCAGTTCCGCATTGCATGAAGGACATATACAGGAAAGTATTGTGCCCTTGATAATTTTATCCAACGCATCTTTGTCATTATCCAGATTTACCGTTTCGGGTATTTCAGCCTTGAAAACCTGTTCACAGGGACATGTAATTTTTCTCACCGGTATGCTCCTTCGTTATTTCATGAGATAACTGATATCGCCAAAAAGGGCGAATATGAACACGAACAGTATAAAACCAATTCCAATGAATTGAATACGGTACATGAGTCTCGGACGCAGCGGTTTACGCATTATCAGTTCGATTACCGAGAAAAGAACTGTTCCGCCATCGAGAACCGGCACCGGAAGCAAATTCATCAGGAAGAGTGAAATACAGATTATTCCGAGCAGTTCGGCGGCGGCAAGTATGCCCTGTCTTGCCACTTCTCCGATCATGAGAGTGATTCTGACCGGATCGGATACGGCCTGTGTCACATCTACACCGCCAAAAAGAAGCCCTATGCTTTTTACGGTAAGCATGAGAACGCGGGCAGTTTCACTGAGTCCGCGATGAAGGCTGGCGGTAAAGCCGGTTCCTTCCACGGTGATTTTTTCCGTTTTCCAGGAAATACCGGTTTCAACAACCCCGTCATCACGGTACAAAAGCACAAGAGGCACGCGCATTTGTATATCTTTTCTCATTATGCTGACTATAACCTGTTCGGGCTGGTCTTCCAGCACTTGTTCAAATTCAAGAAGATGCGCTACCGGTTTTCCGTCAATTGCAACAAGCAGGTCATCAGGTTTCAGACCGCTGAATTCCGCAGCGGATCCATCGGTAACCGATCCGATTACCAGCGGTATCCAGGGAAATACACCGATTCTGGCGGCTCCGGTACTCCGGTCAATTTCCGGTGTAACCGTGGTTGCGAGCGACATGTCACCTCGAAGTATCTCAACATGGACCGGTGTATCACCCTTGTCTGCGACGTATTGCTGGATATCGGAAAACGACCGTATACGGGTATCATCAAGCGCGGTAATGCGGTCGCCCGTATGGAGTCCTGCGGCGTCGGCCGGCAGAGCTCCCGATTCGGAATACTCGGACGCCAGGACAATACGGTTTTCCCATGTCTGGTATTCATATCCGACGGCGCTTACTACGGTGAAGACCAGAACGGCAAACAGAAGATTGAATACAGGACCGGCAACGGCGATAAACAGGCGTTTGAGCGGATGCGTACCGAAAAAGGTATCGGAATCGCTGCTGACGCGGTCAAGGTTCTGTTCTATTGCTTCCCGGTAGGCGTGTTCTCCTTTCATGTTGCAGTAGCCGCCTATGGGAAGGGCGGATATGCGGTATTCAGTATCACCGATTTGTTTTCTGAAAAGAATCGGCCCCCAGCCGATCGAAAAAGATACCACCGTTACACCAGTAATCCGTGCGGCAATAAAGTGACCCAGTTCATGAACAAAGATTACGATCGAAAGTGCGAATAATCCGATCAGTACGGTAATCATGTATGCCATCCTTTGAGCAAAGTCATGGTAATTGAGCGAACGTGCGCATCCGCTTCAATAACATCAACTATTGAGTCGGGGTTACCCGACCAGTCTCTTTCGAGAACTTCGGCGGTTATTTCTGCGATAGCTCCGAATGGTATCGTGTGTTCGAGAAAGGCAGAAACAGCACATTCATTCGCTGCGTTATAGGCAATGGTATATGATCCTCCGGAAGCTGCCGATTTCCGTGCCAGAGAAAGCATGGGAAAAGCGTCATATCTGGGGGGCTGGAATTCAAATGTCATATTGTTTGAAAGATCAAATGGTTCGAGGTGGTTTTCATGCACTTCCGGCCAGTCAAGCGCCGCAAGAATGGGGTGGCGCATATCCGGATCTGAAATCTGCGCATATAACATTCCGTCAATGGTTTGAATGAGGGAATGTACCAGACTCTGGGGATGAATGACAACATCAACCTGCTCAGGGGAAAGATCAAAGAGACGAACTGCCTCGATAATTTCGAGACCCTTGTTTGCCATGGAAGCGGAATCGATGGTTATCTTTGCGCCCATGGACCAGGTTGGATGCCGGAGCGCCTGTTCCGCTGTAGCGTTATATATCGCTTCGGAATCCCATGTACGGAACGGTCCGCCGGAAGCGGTAAGAAGTATTTTTCGTACTTTTTCTGATCCGAATGCTTCCAGAAGCGAAAAAATTGCCGAGTGTTCGGAATCAACCGGAATTATGTTTGCTCCATGCGCGTGGGCAATATCCCGGATAATCGGACCTGCCATGACGATCGTTTCCTTGTTGGCCAGTGCGAGGTCCTTACCGGATTCAAGTGCTGTTTGTGAATAACGCAACCCGGGGCTTCCCGCGATTCCATTCACGACAATGTCCGCATCGATATCCGAGATCATGCGGTGAAGTGCATCTTCACCGTCACGGGAAACAAGTACGGAAGGAAGGCTCCCGAAGGAAGCTGCGATTTCTTCAAGAGCCTTTCCGTTTGATTGTGCGCTGATAAGAACCGGAATGAAGCGGTCAGGGTTTTTGGAGAGTATATCGCAACAGGAGGTGCCGATTGATCCCGTTGCACCCAGAACCATGACGCGTTTGGGAGTATTCATGGGTCAGACACCGAAAAGAAAATCGGCAAGTACGTAGAATACCGGAGCAGCGAGCAGAACAGAGTCAATACTGTCGAGCACTCCGCCGCGGCCGGGAATTGCGGATCCTGAGTCCTTGATTCCACTGGAGCGTTTGAGGACAGATTCGAAGATATCACCGATAATCGCGGCAGTTGCCGTAATTACGGAAATAAGGATGAGTGACGGAATACGTCCGGCAAAAACATCGTTGAACATGAGATACGCAATAAGAGACGCGGCAACAGCGCCGAAGTATCCGCCGAAAAAGCCTGCAACACTCTTGTTCGGACTCGCCGGTATGAGGCCGCGGTTGTTCTTTCCGAATATCATGCCGAAGAACCAGGCCAGAGAGTCGCAGCCGAATACCATCATGAAAAAGAGGCTCATGAAAACACCGGCATCGGTCCACAACGTCATCATGCCAAGATACAGAATAAGATACCCGGGGTACAGAAGAATGGAAAACGAAGATGCAAGGCGGCTTACCGCCTTCTCAAAATCTCCGGAAAAACCTGCGATGAATTCATACGCAAGAATGGTAAAACAGGCAACAATAAGTGAAAACGGAATGAAGCGGTAGGGGAGGCCAAATACCGCATGAAGGGAGGCGGCGAGCGGAATCAGTAATCCGGCAATGAGTGCGAACCACACGGGAGCAACCGGCAGTTTTCTGGAAAGAAGATCACGCATCTCGATAACGGCAAAAAAAGTTGCCGCAAGTATGATGATGTGCAGCAACATATAATTATGGTACGGGAAGAAAAAAACGGCAGCAATAAGGAGGGGAAGGCCGGCAAAAAACAGGAGAAGTCGTTCAATCAGTTTCTTCATTGTGCACCACCATATCGTCTGTCGCGCCTGCAAAACGATTTAACCGCATCATCGAGGCATTCACCGTTCCAGTCAGGCCATAACATGTCACTGAAATACAATTCGGCATAAGCCGATTGCCATAGCAGAAAATTGCTGATCCGCTGTTCACCCCCGGTACGGATCAAAAGATCCATGGGTGGGAGCTCGGGAATATCGAAATAGGAGGAAAACGTTTCTTCAGTAAGAGCGGAAACATTGTCTACGGGAATCTTCTTTATTGCCCGGATTATTTCATCCCTGCCGCCGTAATTGATTGCAAGAACTACACTGGTTTTGGAATACTGTCCGGTTTTGGCAGCTACATCGGTAATCTCGGCTGCTATGTCTTCAGGGAGTGCCGTCAGGTCACCCATATGACGGACACGAATGCCGTTTTCTGCATAAAAAGCGAGTTCATTTCTCAGATGCTTTTTGATCAGGGACATGAGAAAACCGACCTCTTCAGCCGTCCTCTTCCAGTTTTCCGTAGAAAATGTATAAAGTGTTACATACCGGATTCCCGTTTCAGAAGCCCGGCGAACTACTTTCTTGGCAGCTTCGAGACCTTCACGGTGACCCTGTGTGCGGGGCAATCCACGTTGCTTCGCCCAGCGGCCGTTCCCGTCCATGATAATTCCGATGTGTTCCGGTATGTCTGTCATCAGCCTTCCATGATTTCGCTTTCTTTATCTTCCAGAATCTTGTTGATTTCCTGAATGTACTTGTCGGTTGCCTTCTGGATTTCATCTTCAGCGGCCTTGAGTTCATCTTCGGTCATCGTTCCGTCTTTCTGGGCTTTCTTGAACTCATCGTTTCCGTCACGGCGAATATTGCGTATGGCTACACGGCTTTGCTCTGCGACCCCCTTGGCATGCTTGGCCAGCTCTTTTCTCCGTTCTTCGGTAAGGGGCGGAATGGCAATGCGTATCACCTTTCCGTCATTCGACGGATTCAATGAAAGTTCGGATTTTTGTATTGCTTTTTCAATTTCACCAATCAGGTTCTTGTCCCAGGGCTGGATAACGACAAGGCGTGCTTCCGGGATGGAAACCGTTGCTACCTGGCTTAGCGGTGATTTTTCCCCGTAATAGTCGACCCTGATCTTGTCAAAAAGGGTCGCAGAT
>CAZQEF010000030.1:0-7845 GCA_964592325.1 uncultured Treponema sp.
TTGGTGTAGTATATGAGTCCCGGGAAGACATGATAAAGGCGCGTGCCGCCTGGCGCCGGGCTTTGCGGCTAAATCCGGTGCACGGACAGTCGCGGGATAAATTGACAATGTAAAGTAACAGGCAATACACGGTGGAGGAGCATCAATTATGGGGTTTTTCAAAAGTCTTTCAGCTGATATCGGAATCGATCTGGGTACCTGTAACACCCTGATATACGTTCATGGAAAAGGCATTGTAGTAAACGAGCCGTCTGTCGTTGCCGTTGAACGTGGAACAAAGCGTGTTGTCGCGGTAGGATCGGAAGCCAAGCGGATGCTCTGGAAAACTCCCGGAAACATTATAGCCATCCGTCCATTAAAGGATGGTGTTATTGCTGATATGGATACCACCGAAAAGATGATACGCTATTTTGTTTCAAAGATAATGCCCCGGCATGGACTGATAAAACCGCGTATGGTAATTGGTATCCCCAGTTGTATTACCGATGTTGAAAACAGGGCGGTCAAGGAAAGCGCCTTCAAAGCCGGTGCCCGTGAAGTTCAGGTAATAGAAGAATCGCTGGCGGCTGCAATAGGCGCCCAGATTCCCATTCATGAACCAGCCGGACACATGATCTGTGATATCGGTGGCGGTACCACGGAAGTATCGGTCATTTCTCTTGGCGGCATGGTTGTTACAAACGCCATCCGTCTCGGAGGAGACGAGTTTGACCAGGCGATTATCAAGCACGTCCGGTCGGTACATAATCTGATTATCGGTGAACAGACCGCGGAGCGGCTCAAGGTTGAAATTGGCAATGCCTCGCCCGAAAAAAATATCGAGAAAGTCGAGATCAAGGGAACAGATGCAATTACCGGTTTGCCCCGTCGTCTTGAAATTGACTCGGTCGAAGTGCGGGAAGCACTCAAGGATCCCATAACACAGATTGTTGAAGAGATAAAACGAACCCTCGCACAGACACCGCCGGAACTTGCTGCAGATATTGTTGAGCGCGGTATTGTCATGACCGGCGGCGGGGCACTGCTCAAGGGCCTGCCGAAACTGATATCAAAGGAAACGGGCGTTCCTGTTATTCTTGCCGAGAATCCCATGAATTGTGTTGCCATCGGTGCCGGACAATACTATGAAATATTCAAGGATATGTCGATTGACCGCAGCATTTATGACAATTTGAATGGCTGATGAAAAAATTACCTTTTGCGTTCAGGTTTCACCTGGACGCGTTTTTATTGACGATATATCTCATTCTTTCAGGCATATTCCTGGCCTTTTCTACCGGGGGAATGGTAATGAACTTCCGTTCCCTGGGATTCAATTTCATGTCAGGTGCGCAACGGGGTGTATACTCGGTAACGGGTTTTTTTTCCGGTACGGTTTCGGCAATTCGTGAATTGTCCGATCTCAAGGAACGGTACGAAGCACTTGAAGAACGGTTAAAGGATTATGAACTGTTGCAGCGTTCCAATGCCGATGTCCGTCTCGAAAATGAGCGTCTGAAAGAACTGCTGGGGTTTTCTGAATCAATTACTGTTGAAAACATACCCGCACAGATTATCGGTCGAGATCCCAATAACGCCTATTCCGGAATAACGATAAACCGGGGCGTGCGTCATGGTATACGGAAAAACATGCCTGTTATATCCTTTCAGGGAAGCAATACCGGTCTTGTAGGCAAGATTGTCCAGGTAGGAAGGAATGCCAGCATGATTATGCCTGTCTATGATTATCAGTGTTACGTTTCAGCACGGCTTGAAGAATCACGCTATATGGGACTGGTTAACGGACGCGGATCGGCAGACTCGCCGCTTATCATGCATTATCTTAAAAAACGCGCACGTGACGAAATACAGGTAGGTGACAAGATTGTTGCTTCAGGTGAGAATTACAACTATCCGCGTGATACGCCCATAGGATTTGTTTCAGCCATCCGCTCTCTTGATTATGAGACATCGCTTGAACTGGATATAGAACCGATTATTGATTTTTCGTGCCTTGAGAACGTTTTTGTTCTAGATCTCAAATCCGTATCACAGGAGGACCTGTGATGGGCCGTGTTTTGTTCTGGTCGTGTTTTGCTTCAGTATTTTTTTCACTTCTTTCTGCAACTGTGCTTGCCAATATACAGGTGCTTCCGGTAGTTCCTGATCTGGTTCTTCTTGTCGTTCTGTATGTTTCATTCATGAATAACGCGGCACTGGGAAGCAGCATGGGTTTTTTTTCAGGAATGTTGCTCGATTTCCTTTCAGCCGCTCCAATTGGCCTGAATGCGTTCACCAAGGCAGTTACCGGATACGTAACCGGAAAGCTCTCCGGTACATATAATCTTGACCGCCTCTTTATTCCGTTTATCATGGCAATCGTTGCAACGGTGCTCAAGGCTTTGATCATATTCATTCTTTCGCTCCTGTTTGGAGAATCGGTTGTTGTTTTAAGCCCGGGAGAAGGACTGTTCTGGCTTGAACTTCTCTTTAACGGTCTGTCTGCTCCACTGGTATTCGGTTTACTTGGCCTGTTTCCTTCTCTTTTTCTGGTTCGGGGCTACCGGTAATTGTATGGGTTTGAAAGGATTCGCCGGAAAAAGGGTTACAATACTGTCGATTATTATCGGCTCGTTGTTTGTGATATATTCTGCGAAACTTTTTCATTTGCAAATCATCCAGGGAGAGGCATACCGTACTCAATCAAGAAACATATCCCAGCGTACAAAGCGTATACCCGCACAGAGAGGTGAAATATTTGATCGCCACGCTACTGTCCCCCTGGTGCTCAATATTGATTCCTTCGCGATAGACGTTGTTCCGGGTGAGATTCCCCGGGATCAGTTTGACACTGTGCTTGCGCGGCTTGCACATATTGTCGGTGTGCCGATTGATACGATACGGGAAAAAATTCCGCCTGCCGTGCGGAGATCCTTTCAGACCATTGAAGTGCGTTCCAATATCAGATTTGAAATTATTTCTGCAATTGCAGAACGTATTGATGAATTACCGGGAGTATCGTGGCATTCAAAACCGATACGGAATTACGTTGAAACAGGATCATTGTCCCATGTAATAGGCTATGTAGGAGATATTACCCGGGAAGAACTCAAAATTTTGTACAACAAGGGATACCATAACAACAGTGTTATCGGAAAAGCCGGTATTGAAAACCAGTATGATGAACTGCTGCGGGGCAAAGACGGCTTTGAATACCGGACAGTAGACGTAAAAGGACGTTACATTGAAAACAGTACCTGGATCAGGCCTCCGGAAGTGGGAAAGAACATTGTTCTCACCATTGACCGAAGAATACAATATCTCGCAGAGCGTGCTCTTGGTGAACGTATAGGTTCCGCGATTGTTTTGAAGCCATCAACAGGAGAAGTCCTGGCGATGGTCTCATATCCGTATTTTGATCCGAACATTTTCAGCAGCGAGAAATCTGGTGAAGAATACATGCGCCTTATAAACGACCCGAGAAACCCGCTGCTGAACCGTGTTGTCAATGCGAGTTATCCATCAGCTTCAACTTTCAAGATAATCATGTCGACGGCATTGCTGGAAGAAGAGCTCATTCCACCCGAGAAAACAATAGAATGCAAAGGTGAAATCGACTACGGTGATCGCGTGTTCCGTTGTCATATACGGCGTCCTGGCCATGGACCTGTTAATTTGCGTGAGGCCCTGGCTCAGTCCTGTGATATTTATTACTGGGTTGTTGGTCGTGATAATCTTGGTGTCGAGAGAATTGTGTCATATTGCAACGAGTTTGGTTTGGGCAGTTCCGTAGAGATTGATCTTCCGAGCCAGACAAACGGTTTTATTCCAACCCCGCAGTGGAAGGAACGGCACTTTCATGAGAGGTGGCTGGGTGGAGATACCATGAATATGTCCATTGGTCAGGGATATTTGCTCATTTCTCCCATACAGATGGCAAATGTTGTTTCCATGGTGGTCAATGGTGGTACGATTTATCGACCGCATTTGCTCAAGGAAGTTCATGATCCCATTTCAGGTGCGGTTTTGTCGGTGGAACGACCGGAAGCCCTTCATACCAGTTCAATTCGACCCGAGGTATTTGAACAGGTGCGAAGCGACATGCGCAATGTGATAGAAAACGGAACAGCGCAATTTCCCATGAAAAATCGTGTTGTCCAGACTGCCGGAAAAACGGGAACTGCCGAGGTCGGGCTTAATGACCGTTGGCATTCATGGATGGTTGCCTACGGACCGTATGACGCGCCGCCGGAAGAAGCGGTTGTTGTCGTTGTCATGGTTGAAGCCAGCAATCCATGGGAATGGTGGGCACCATATGCTACCAATATCATATTCCAGGGAGTATTTGCCGACGAAACCTATGAAGAAGCGGTAGATTCTCTCGGATTCAGGTATATAGCTTATCCACGGGGCAGGCGCGAATGACCGTTCGAAACTTTACCTATTTTGATTATCTGCTTTTCCTTTCGGTATCCATACTGACCGTCATGGGTATTTTGTTCATATATTCTTCGGGAATAAACTCGGAAGGCATGCTTGTTTCCAATGAATATTCCAAACAGATCCTTTGGGCGGTAACCGGACTCATAATGCTCGGAGTCATCGTATTTACCGACTATCGTCGCTTCGCTGACCGGACATTTCTTGTATACCTTGCGGCACTGGCCGTGCTTGTCTATACACGTTTTTTTGGACGGTATGTTAATGGTGCCAAAAGCTGGATTGGAATAGGGGAGTTGGGAGTTCAACCATCGGAGTTTACCAAACTGGTATATATACTGTATCTTGCCTATTTTCTGGATCGTTCAGACAAGTCAGACTCTTCTTTCACCCGGTTTGTAAAGGCCGTAGTCATTATGGCTATTCCCGTTCTTCTTATTTTGTCTCAGCCCGATCTGGGTACGGCAATGGTATACATTCCTGTTTTTTTGGGCATGTGCCTGGTTGCGGGTATTCCTCTCAGGTACATCAATATTGTTTTCAGCGGGGGATGCATGATTGTCCTGTTTACAGTATTGCCTCTGTGGGAAAAGACAATTTTCCGTAATCCGGTTCCCGTTATACGCATACTTACTGATACCCGTCTTACTTTGATTACCCTGGTTACCCTTTCGATCATTGCCTCCTTGTCGCTGCTTGGCCGTCTCTGGTATAAAAGCAAGTATTATTACTGGATCACCTATGTTACCGGATTGATTATTTTTGCAATCATCGGCTCACGGGCGGCTTCGCTGGTAATCAAGGATTATCAGATCATGCGTCTCATTGTTTTTCTGGATCCGCAGGTTGATCCGCTTGGATCGGGCTGGAATATTATCCAGTCAATAACAGCAATTGGTTCAGGCGGATTTTCCGGTCTTGGTTTTCTGCAGGGTACACAAAGCCATTACCGTTTCCTGCCGCAGCAGAGCACAGACTTCATTTTCAGTATTCTCTCCGAGGAATGGGGCTTTCTCGGCGGTTTGACTGTATTCCTGTTGTATTTATTGATAATGATTCGGGGAATCATTATCATCAGAAAAACAGAAAACTCTTTCGGTGTTCTGATTGCAACCGGAATTGTATCAATGTTTTTCTTTCACTTCATGATAAATGTTGGAATGGTAATGGGTATTATGCCCATTACCGGAATTCCGCTTCTTTTTCTTTCATACGGGGGCTCCTCATTGTGGACGGCCCTTGCTGCTACCGGTCTGCTGATGAGTATAAACATGCGCCGGCTTGACCACTGATTTTTCCGGAGAGTTGCGAATGAAAATTGTAAAACCGCTTGTTGATCTTGGCGGAAGGCTTGCGTCTGTTCAAAATCCTGCCCGTTACCTCGGCGGAGAATACGGGCAGATAATCAAGGAAACAGGGGATCTTTTTTTTGCGTTGGCGTTTCCGGATCTCTATGAGATTGCGATGAGCAATCTCGCCGTCAAGATTCTGTATGACGGCCTTAATCGTATCAGCAACATACGTTGTGAACGGGTATTTGCACCTGCCCCCGATTTTGAACAATTACTTGCCTCTGCGTCGGTTCCCCTCTATACCCTTGAAACCGGAACACCGCTCCATGAGGCTGATGTTATCGGTTTCAGTATTGGATATGAGCCGGGAATAACCGGGGTGCTTTCCATTCTTGAATCCGGCGGGGTTCCTCTTGAGAGTCAAAACAGGGGTGAAGGAGATCCTGTTATTATTGCCGGTGGCTGCGGGGTTACCAATCCGGCGCCCTTTGCAAAATTTTTTGATGCCGTTTTCATAGGTGAGGCAGAAGCCGGTTTCTTTGATCTCATGGCAGCTCTCGCGGATCGAAAAAAAGCCGGGGGAACCCGCAGTGACCTTGTATCCCTGCTTGAGTCGCATCCTGCAGTCTGGACGGCAAACAAACAACACAGCACAGACGGGATCTGTGCCCGGAGAGCAGTGTATGGCATGTTCGGAAGTCTGAATCCCGCGGGTCCCGACCGGCAGGTGTGTTTCCCGGTTCCAAACATCCGTATAGTACAGGATCATGGTGCGGTTGAAATCATGCGGGGCTGCCCGAATGGGTGCCGTTTTTGCCATGCAGGCATGTACTACCGTCCGCAGCGGATAAAAGATCCCGCACGGATTATCAACGATATCGATTTTCTTGTGAACCGTGGCGGTTACCGGGAGATAAGTCTTCTGTCCTTGTCATCCGGCGATTATGAAGGTATCGATCATCTGCTTGATCTTCTCATTGAACGGTATGCAGGCAGGAATATTTCTTTCCAGCTTCCCTCTCTCAAGGTTAATACGTTTACCCTGCCAATACTGGAAAAACTTGCACAGGTCCGTAAAAGCGGGCTGACTTTTGCAGTGGAGACACCGGTTGATGCATGGCAGCGTTCCATAAACAAGGATGTGTTCCGGGAGCGAATTCTGGGTATACTTCATGAAGCAAAAAAACGGGGTTGGAGCAAGGCGAAATTTTACTTCATGGTCGGTTTGCCCGTTGATGAAACAGAAATAACCGAAGAAGATGCCATTGTCGATTTCCTTCTGGATATACAGGCCCAGACACATATACAGTGCAATGTAAATGTGGGAACATTCATTCCAAAACCGCACACACCGTATCAATGGGAACGGCAGTTATCCATGCAGGAATCGCAATCAAAACTTGACCATATCTACAAGAATCTGCCTCGGGGAAAATTCAAGGTGAGCACGCACAAACCGTTCAGTTCATTTTTGGAAGCGGTCATTTCAAGAGGAGACGAGAGGGTAGGGGAGCTTATACTCGAGGCATATCGGCAGGGATGCCGGCTTGATGCATGGGAAGATTGGGCGCAACCTGAAAAATGGAAGCAGGTGCTTGCCTCTGCAGACTGGGATGTTGAGCGGGAAACAACACAGGCATGGTCTCTTGAAGAAAAGCTGCCCTGGGACAGCGTGAGTCTTGGACCTTCCAAAAAATTTCTGAAAAAAGAGCGGAAGAAATCAATCGCAGGCATTGCGACCGATCCTTGCGAAGAAACCTGCGGATCACCGTGTGGAGTGTGTAACAGGGATCTTGCAGTAAAGAAGAAAACGGTGGAACCGCATATCACGAATTTACCCCAATCAGCGGTACCGGTTATGCGTGACGGACCGCGTTATCGGGTTCTTGTATCATTCTCCAAGAAAGATATGGCACGGTATATTCCGCATCTCGGGCTTTTGGAGATCTGGAACAAAGCATTTGCCCGTTCCGGACTGCCGGTTGTATATACTGAAGGGTTCAATCCGCTTCCACGGTTTGAACTTGCGCAGAGCATGTCGCTCGGAATCGCCTCGGAAGACGAGGTAGCCTCTTTTATGCTTTATGATGAACCGGGGAACAATGAATCACTGATAAGGACGCTTAATGCGGCA
>CAZQEF010000030.1:7855-9253 GCA_964592325.1 uncultured Treponema sp.
TTCGATACGGATTTCCCGTGTTTTCTGTTATCAGCTTTCAACGAAAGTGAAACGCAAGGCCCTGTCGGTATTTTTGTGGGGCAACAGATTTACGTATGCATTCACTGAAGCGGGGACGCGTGAAAAAGTCATACAGCATGCAAGAGTGCAGGAATATCTGGAGGAGCACCCCGGTATGCAGTTCGACGAAATTCCTGATTCATCTGTCGCAGAAATTACCATACCTTTCAGTGCTGATCGTCAATTCAGGGAATTATTGTCGGAGATAACCGGTACCTCAGTGTATGAGCTGGCGACAATTACAAAAACTGCGGCATTGGCACTGAATCCCGTTGATGGATCAATCAGTTCCTTTTTTGAGGTGTTTGAGTATCTTGAAAAGTTGAATGATCACCAGAATTGTTCTTAACATGTATACAATATTTACTCTCAAGGAATAGTAGCAACATGTATATCTTTGTGTACAATTCCTTTTGATTAGTACTATAGGTAGACAGAACATACATTATGCGCAGTGAACAAGACAGTTGAGGATGGCTTTATTGAGAATTATCCCCCGGCGGCTACCCCGGTAATGAGGAAAAAAGCCGTGATTGCTCGGAGAGTATGCGTTCAATTTCTGCAGTATCGCAATTCTGTGGCGTACATTGATGTACGATCCGGGCAGGCTTTCCGCCAAGAACAAGGAGTACATCGGCTATCTTTTCAGCTTCATGGATATCATGCGTTACCGCTACAACGGTGCGTTTTTCGAAATTCTGTAATTCCATGAATGTTTCCATGAGACGTGTCTTGAGACCGGCGTCCTGCGATTGAAACGGTTCGTCCATAAGCAGGAGTGACGAATGACAGGAAAATGCACGGGCTATTGATACCCGTTGACGTTCACCGCCGGACAATTGGCCTGGAAGTTTTTTTGCGCTTGAAAGCATATGAACCTTGTCCAGATACAATCGTGCCTTGTCAAGATTCTCTTCACGTGATCCGTCAAGTACCAATGCTATGTTCTTCTCAAGCGAATACCAGGGAATGAGTCGGGGTTCCTGAAAAACAAAAGATATTCTTCCGTTTTTTCCAAAAGCTGATGCAAGTGAAAAAAGCAGTGTTGTTTTTCCGCATCCGCTGGGTCCCAGGATCGCCGTTACCGAATTATCCATGAAGTTGTGGGTAAAATTCCTGAAAACCGGTCTGCCGGGATATTCGACGGTTATTGGATCCATGGTCATGATAATTCTCCCCCGGATACACGGAAAGAGATACGGCGGGTAATCGTGGTGAAAATTTTTTCTGTCAACAGGCAGAGAAGTACGGCCAGAACCGTGAGGGAAAACACCCTCCCCGTTTCCAGGTGTATTTTTGCCGTCTGCATGGCAGTTCCGATTCCCGTTTTCGGAAACG
>CAZQEF010000031.1:0-9135 GCA_964592325.1 uncultured Treponema sp.
CCGACGGCGCCGCAACCGGAAATGTCTATATCCAGACCACGCACGGATTGAGTAACGGGGAAGCGGTTCAAATCATCAACCAGCCGGGCAGAAAACAATATACCGAGCAGCGCACCTATACCGTCTCGGTCAACGTGGATATAACCGACATTTCCGCGGAAGAAGGAAACATGCTGTTGTTGCGGATCCCCCGTCCGGTATCGGCAGCCTCGCAGAGGAATATAGAAATAACCCGGTCGGAACCCGCTCCCTACCTGGAAAATTACCGCGGTACCATTCTTCATCAATTTGAAAACCTCCGCTCGGGACGAACGGTCAGCGCATCCCATACCTTTCTCGTAACCGTGTACGGCATAGAAACAAACATCAACGCAACACAGGTCAGGCCGTATTCGGATACGGGATCACCAGTATATCTCATGTACACAGCCTCTGACCCTGTTGTTCCTTCCAATAATCCGGATATTCTTGCCCTTGCGGGCACCATAATCGGCAACGAGAAAAACCCGTACCGGCAGGCGAAACTCATCTATGACTGGATTACGGAAACCATTGCGTGGAAAGAATACGAAGATCCCAACCGCGACGTGCTGGACGCGCTGAAAACAAAAAGCGGCGCGGCCTGGGATATGGCGCTGCTTTTTACGGCTCTCGCCAGGGCTTCCGGTATACCGACCCTTCCCGTAGCGGGGATTGTTGTTGACGCGGATCGCGAATCCCGCGTACATTGGTGGGCGGAATTTTACCTGGAAAACTTTGGATGGGTTCCGGTTGACCCGGCAATGGGCCTCGGCAAACCGGTCGCCACTCCCGCCGAAAACCAGCGGGAATGGTACTTCGGCAATATGGACCCGTACCGGATCGCGTTTTCACGGGGCTGGATTGACCAGAAACCCATGACACAGAAAAGCAGGGTGGTACACCGCCCGCGATCATACGCATTCCAGCCTGTCTGGGAAGAATCCGGCGGAAAGATTGACCGCTATACATCATTCTGGGGAGATCCCCACGTCACAGGCGTCTACTGATACTATTGCCGCCTGTTTTGCAAAGGAGTTCATCATGGTTACCGTTCTCTCTCTCGGGGGTTCAATCGTCGCACCGGATCTGCCGGACACCGGATTTCTGACTGAATTTTCAGCGCTCATCCGTTCATGGCTCGCGAAAGACCACACGAGGAAGATAATCCTTGTGGTTGGCGGCGGCGGCCCCGCACGCGCATGGCAAAACGCCTATGCAACCATTTGTCCCGGAAAATCAAACGAGCAGGCGGACTGGATAGGAATCATGGCAACCCGGCTTAATGCCCAGCTTTTACGTGCGGTTTTCTCGGACATCTGTCCGGCAGAAGTAATCTATGATCCGACACAGGTTGACGTTTTCTCGGGGAGAGTGCTTGTCGCGGCCGGCTGGAAACCCGGTTTTTCCACTGACAACGATGCCGTACTCCTCGCCGAGCGGTTCAATGCGAAAACCGTAATAAATCTCTCAAATATAGCCAAGGTATATACCGACGATCCCCGCACAAACCCTGAAGCCAAACCGATAGACTCCATGGGATGGGCGGAATTCCGCAAACTGGTGGGCGACGAATGGACCCCCGGCAAGAACGTACCGTTTGATCCCGTTGCAAGCATGCACGCGCAAAAAAGCGGCCTGACGGTCATATGTGCCGCCGGCCGCGATATCGATAATCTCAGAGCCGTTCTCGATCAAAAGGATTTTGTCGGAACAGTAATCAGTTAAACATCATGAAAGTGTACAAACGATTCAGGAGTACGGCGAGCTTCTCTCCGTATTGCGGATCGGCTGCCCAGGTGCCGCTCAACCCGCCGAGTTTTTTCGCCTTGCCCCGCGGTTTGACAAACCGGTACCGCGGATCAACCGGTTCCTGTACAAGCCGGGCCTTCGATCCGTACGCCTGCAGATGCTGTATGTGGGCGCGAACCCCGGTCTGTTCATCGGGAAAACGGAGCCCCGGCTGTCCCGGTCCAATGGCACCCAGTCCGCAAAAATTGTTCATGTCTTCCGCAACCAGATTCCCGAACTGGAGAAATCCCGTCTCAAGGCACATCTGAACAAAGGCAACATCGGCATTTACCGCTTCTACAGTCGCTTCCTCGCGGTATAACCGGGCCAGGCGTTCTGCCTTTTCCCTGTCCGCTTTGGGATTATTCTTGAGAACAAACGCGACCATATCCGCCTCGCCGGCAGTACCGGTTCCCATTACCGGAAACGATGCATCAACGACCGCAGGCGCCTGCTCAGGAGTACGGACTGCCAGTGATGAACAGGACGCAAAAACCGACAATGATAATACGGCAACCAGATATAAACCGGCCCGGAACTCATAAAGTGACTGTTTCATGAACAAATCATCGGCGGAAACCGGCCAAAACCTGATGATTCTCCCTACAAATAGGAGGGGAGGATGCCTCATGAGACAGCAAGTAAAACCGGATATACGCGAGCAACTGAAAAGCCAGGGAGTCCAGTACCTGAGCGATCACGAACTGATTGCGCTCACCCTTCGGTCCGGGACGAGACGGATGCCGGTTGTCAATCTTGCGCACCGGGTAACCCGGGCCTTGGACAGCGCGCGGGAAGGAGTACGGCTTGAGACACTGAGTGCCCTGGACGGTATGGGAGACGGCAAGGCAGGAACCATTCTTGCCGCGCTGGAACTCGGCAGACGCTACTCGGGCGTATTCCTGAACCGGGTGCACAGTGCATCGGACGTATATCCCCTGGTTCGTCATTATGCCGACCGGAACCAGGAACACTTTATTTGTGTATCGCTCAACGGCGCTCACGAGGTTCTGGCGATACGGGTGGTCAGTATCGGCATACTGAACAAAACAATCGTCCATCCGCGTGAGGTATATGCGAACCCGCTTTCCGATCGGGCAGCGGCCATTGTAGTATGCCACAACCATCCTTCCGGACAGCTGGAACCGTCTGAGGAGGACCGCTCAATAACCCGACGTCTTTACGAAGCGGGAGAATTGCTGGGAATTACGCTGCTGGACCATCTCATACTCAGCCCGCGCGGAGGATATTACAGCTTTATTGAAGCAGGGATATCACTTTCGTAAGATACAGAATTATTCTTGTCCATCCGCCCATTCAATGGTATTCTGAGGTATCGTTTCCAATTATTAAGGAGGATTCCATCACAATGGAAAAGCTTTTTAAACTGAAAGAGCATGGTACCACAACCCGGACCGAACTGCTTGCGGGTATCACCACCTTTTTGACCATGGCCTACATTCTTGCGGTTAACCCCGGAATGCTGGCAGCTACCGGTATGGATGCCGGAATGGTCTTTTCCGCAACGGCCATTGCGTCCGCAATTGCCACGTTCATCATGGCATTCTCGGCAAACCTGCCGATTGCTCTAGCCCCTGGAATGGGACTGAATGCCTTCTTTACCTACGCGGTTGTTCTGGGCATGGGATATTCCTGGCCCATCGCGCTCACCGCGGTGTTCCTTGAAGGACTTCTGTTCATCATTCTTTCCTTCTTCAATGTACGGGAAGCCATTATCAATTCGATTCCGGTCAACCTGAAACGCGCAGTTGCCGTCGGTATCGGAATTTTCATCACCCTCATCGGCATGAAGAATGCCGGCATCATTGTGAGCAACGAAGCAACTCTGGTCGGCCTTGGCGATATAACAAGCGGAACCGCGCTTCTTGCCCTCATCGGCTTTATAATCATTGCCGTACTGCATGTACTGAAGATTCATGGCGCCATCCTGATCGGCATTCTCGCAACCACCATCATCGGTATTCCCATGGGAATCACCGCGCCCTTCGGCGGATGGTCCGGCTGGAAGCCCTTCGGTGTTCCTTCTGCTCCCTACTTCTTCAACTTTGATTTCTCGGCAGTGTTGACTATCAAGTTTTTCACGGTATTCTTTGCCTTCCTCTTCGTTGACATCTTTGACACCGTGGGAACCCTCGTCGGAGTAACTACCCAGGCAGGACTCACCGACAAGGACGGTAAAATTCCGCGCGTAAAGCAGGCGCTTCTCTCCGACGCGATAGGAACCTCGGTTGGTGCCGCTCTCGGAACCTCAACCGTTACCAGCTATATCGAAAGCTCTTCCGGTGTCGCCGCCGGCGGACGAACCGGACTGACCTCACTGTTTACCGGCGGACTCTTCCTCATTGCCCTCTTCCTTTCACCGCTGTTCCTGCTCATTCCGGGAGCCGCGACCGCTCCGGCGCTCATCCTGGTCGGCTTCCTCATGATGAAACCGGTCATTGATATCGACTTCACCGATCCCACGGAAGGAATTCCTGCATTCCTTGCCATCATCATGATGCCGTTCTGCTACAGCATTGCCGAAGGTATCGTGTTCGGCGTTCTTTCCTATGTAATACTCAAAGTATTCACCGGAAAGTACAAAATGATCAGCCCGGTCACCTGGGTAATCTTCGCGATATTCATTATTCGATTTATTTTGCATTAATCTTTTCTTTTTTGGCCCGGGAGAGTATCATGGTATACATGAAATCTTCCGGGCTTTTTGTATCCGCAGTACTTACCAGTATCCTTTTCTGTATTCCTGCCCAGTTCGCTGCCGCCGAGAATATTCGCACGGTCATTGAAAACATCGGCGGCGAAAACCCGCCGGCCATTATCCGTATCACGGCTGATATTCCTAAAACTGAAGTGTATGTCAACGGCCGGTATGAAGGGCTTGTACCGGTAACCCTTGACCCCGCTCCTCCCGGCATCCATCAGATATCACTGCTCCGGGACGGATACCACTCCGAGAATTTCTCGATTACCGCGGTTACGGGATTGCGCAAGAACATACGTGTTGAGATGCGCCCCCGGACGGGAGTGCTGCTCGTTGAAAACGCACCCGATAATGCCGTGTATACCATACCGGAAATCGGTATCGTGGAACCGGGAATGATGATTCCGGAAGGCGAATATCTGCTTCAAATCTCGGCATTCGGATACATGCCAAAAAATACCTCCGTCTATATCGCCTATGATGAAAAATTCGTGGCAGACGGCTCTCTCCAAAAAGCCTTATTCCAGCTTGTCTCATTTAAGGCACAGGAACGCTCCCATAATCCGGAAAGCAGTACGCCGCTCCCCTTTTCCATAACCGCGACCGCCGCAGGAACCGCCCGTATTGTCATTACCGACGCTGAAAACAGAACTGTTTACACACTTGAGGACATCTCTCTTGATGCCCGCACCACGACCGTTTACTGGAAGGGATCGAACAGCAGCGGATTACCCCTGCCGGACGGATTGTATTCCGCGGTTCTCACGGTGATTCCCGAAGGAGAAACCGTCGCTTCCGATTCCGCCCTGTCCGCCACCCTGCCCGTTTTCCTTGACCGGTCAGTAGTGTACCGGTACACTTCGGTCATCTCGGGAACAGGTGCTACCGGACCGGTTGTTTCAGGGACACTCATGCAGCCGTCCACAATGGCTGTCTCTGTTTTCTCACACTTTGACGATGAGTTCATTACACCGGGAATATCCTTTGTAGCCGGGATAACCAGAAACCTTGAGGCGGGCGGAATGGTCGAAGTACCGGTCTCTCGCAACGGAAACAGCGACCTCGATTTTACCGTATCCCTTAAAGCCGGGTTTTCCAGTACATTGCACAGTGTCGCTCTCTATATGGCATACAATCATGCTGACGGCATCATTATTGGACCTGCTTATGAACTCCGTGCCGGCCCGGTCAGTGTCGGGGTGAACGTTGAAGCCCTGCTCAGGGAAAACGGCGGACTTCTTTACAAACCCGATGTATACGCCGCAGGCGGGGCAGCACTGAGATTCTTCTACGGTCCGCTGGCAGCAGGTGTCTGGTTCAGAACAGAGACATCGGAAGTTTCCGGTAATATCGTTCTTGATGAGCAGCTTTCCGCCGGAGCAATGATCAAGGTCATTATTCCCGGAACTGATCTCTTTATCAGCGGAGATGGCGCTGTCAACTGGGGCGGGGACGACTCAAAAATGATATGGAGCGGTGCAGCCGGCTTCGGTGTCTTTTTCTGACGTATTCCCCTGGCGGCTTGTCTTGAAAGATGAAAGTCTTTCCGGTATCATTGAACGAGCGAGTATAATCACGCAAACAAACAGGAGTAACGTATGAAAATATCTGCTTTGCAGACCGCGCGTTATGGGTACGCGCCCAAACTTCCTTCGGTTCTGGCGGGAAAGCCCGAAACCGTTGCCATTGAAGCAGGAAAGCCCACCCAGTCAATCGCCGATCAGGCCGAACTGAAAAAAATCTTTGAAAACACGTATGGAAAACCGCTTGTAACATTCGTAAAGGGAAAGAACCCTTCGGTAAAAAAGGAACTCAGAGTCGGTGTCATTCTTTCCGGCGGACAGGCTCCCGGCGGACACAATGTTATCGCCGGACTCTATGATGGTCTGAAAAAAGGAAATGAAAAATCCCGCCTCTTCGGATTTCTCGGCGGACCGTCCGGACTCATCGACGGTAAATACGTAGAAATCAAGGACAAGCTCATGAACGAATACCGCAATACCGGCGGATTCGACATCATCGGTTCGGGAAGAACCAAAATCGAAAGCGACGAACAGGTTGCATCGTCCATGGCGACCGCAAAGAAAATGAAACTTGACGCCATCGTCATCATTGGCGGAGACGACTCAAATACCAACGCGGCTCTTCTTGCCGAACACTTCATGCGCGAAGGACAGAAGACTCAGGTTATCGGCGTTCCCAAGACAATCGACGGCGACCTCAAGAACGCGATGATCGAAACATCATTCGGGTTTGATACCGCAACCAAGACCTACTCGGAAGTTATCGGAAACATCGAACGCGACGCGAACAGCGCAAAAAAATACTGGCACTTCATCAAACTCATGGGCCGTTCCGCCAGCCATATTGCCCTTGAATGTGCCCTGCAGACCCAGCCGAACATCTGCCTCATTTCCGAGGAAGTAGAGGCCAAAAAGATGACCCTCCGCCAGATCACCGACTACCTCTGCTCGGTTATTGCCAAGCGTGCGGAAAACGGCGAAAACTTCGGTGTTATCCTCATTCCGGAGGGACTCGTAGAGTTCGTTCCCGAGATGAAGCGCCTCATTGCCGAGCTCAATGATCTCATGGCTGTCAAGGCTGCCGAATTCAACAAACTTAACGGATTTGACGCACAGGCCGCCTGGCTTGCCAGGAACCTGTCAAAGGCCTCTGCCGCGACATTCAAAGCCCTGCCTGCCGCGATTGCCCAGCAGTTTCTCATGGATCGTGATCCCCACGGAAACGTACAGGTTTCCCGCATCGAAACGGAAAAACTCCTTATTTCGCTCGTGGAGACCAAACTCGCAGCCATGAAGAAAAGCGGTACCTACAAGGGATCTTTCAGCTCATACAATCACTTCTTCGGATACGAAGGACGCTGCGCCTTCCCCTCAAACTTCGACGCAGACTATTGTTACTCGCTCGGATATACCGCATTCATCCTGATCGCGAATGGTCTGACCGGATACCTTTCGTCGGTACGAAATCTGACCGCTCCCGCGAAGGAATGGATTGCCGGCGGTGTTCCGCTCACCATGATGATGAACATGGAACAGCGTCACGGATCCAAAAAACCGGTTATCCGCAAGGCTCTGGTTGAACTGGAAGGAAAACCCTTCAAGGCACTGGCCAAGAACCGCCCGGTATGGGAAATCAAGACAAGTTATACCTTCCCCGGTGCAATCCAGTACTACGGACCGGATGAAGTATGCAATGAACCGACTCAGACCCTGCTTCTTGAACGCGGACGCAAGAAAGCTGCCGCACCCGCGAAGAAGGGCACGGCGGCTAAAAAACCGGTTGCCGGGAAAAAGCCCGCAACAGTGAAGAAGTAAACACTGCTACCAAAATTGTTGGTACAATGTCCAAAAACCGGGGATGCACATCCCCGGTTTTTTTTCGCTCCGTCACAGTGGAATTGCCGTATCGGGATATTTGCAATATATTTGAAACAACAGGGAGAAATACTATGCGTTTATACAGCAAATACCAGCTTGCCGGATATATTCTCATTGCCGTGGCCCTGACCATGGCCGGATCCTTTATCATTGGCGGCGCCGTTGCCCGAACTGACGGGGACAGTGCCGTTGACGTCATTCCGGCACAGGAACCGATGGAAGCCCTTGTACTCAGGGAAAACATTCCCGAAGCATCACTGGCCGCAGATGATCAGGTTTCCTATACACAGGATGAACGACAAAATATCACAGTGTATGAAAAAGCAAATGAAGCTGTTGTCAATATTACAACAGAAATTGTAGGTATCAACTGGTTTCTTGAACCGGTACCGCAGGAAGGCGGATCCGGATCCGGATCCATCATTGATACCCGCGGTTTTGTGGTCACCAACAGTCATGTCATTTCAAATGCCGTGAAGATTTATATATCCCTTTCTGACGGAAGCCAGTTTGAAGGAGAGGTGGTCGGCGTGGACCGCGAGAACGACATTGCGGTGCTAAAATTCGTACTTACAACCATCCCCTTTGGCAGCTCGGATGGGCTCAAAGTGGGTCAAAAGGTGCTTGCAATCGGCAATCCCTTCGGTCTGGAACGCACCCTGACTACCGGTATTGTTTCCGCGCTCGGGCGCCCAATCAAAACTTCTTCGAATTCGGTAATACGCGACATGATTCAGACTGACACTGCCATTAATCCCGGGAATTCCGGAGGTCCGCTGCTGGATACATCCGGACGAATGATAGGTATCAATACCATGATTTACTCTACATCCGGCAGTTCCGCCGGTGTCGGATTCGCGATTCCGGTGAATACCGCAAAACGCGTTGTAGCCGAACTCATCCAGTTTGGGAAAGTACGTCGGGGGACAATCGATGCGGAACTGGTGCAGCTCAATTCAGCAATCGCAAACTATGCCGAAATTCCGATAAACCGCGGATTGCTGGTTTCCCGGGTGGGACCGGGCAGCAATGCGGAAAAGGCGGGTCTGAAGGGTGGTGCCACTGCCGTACGCTACGGAGCCGGCCGATCAAGTTCCGTCATATACCTGGGAGGCGACGTGATTACCGCCATCGATGGACAGCCGGTTGAAAGTCTTGCGGACTACTACGCCGCGCTGGAAGCAAAGAAACCCGATGACTCCG
>CAZQEF010000032.1:0-8766 GCA_964592325.1 uncultured Treponema sp.
CATGTTCAAGTATCTGTACCGCATATTTCCCGGCAGGCACCGTGGAGGGCTCTCCGATAGCAACCCGGGCAACAGAGTCCTGCACCAGATCCGCAAAGGACAGAGCTGCAGCGCCATCCTGTGGCACTATGAGTACGAGACTGTTTGTAACTACCGGCACCCGGCTTTCATCATATATCAATCCCCTGGTCTGCAGCGCGTCCATGTGTTCCATGGAAGCCGAGAGAAATACATCAAGCGGCGCGCCGTTTTCAACCTGGCGCCGGATCGAACCGGAGCTGCCGTAGACCGCTACTATCTTTGTCCCCGGATGCTGCTGTTCATACCGGGCAATACATTCATCAACCAGAGCACTCAGGCTCATTGCCGCGCCAACACGAACAGTAGTCCCGCCCTCATCGGCTGCGGCACCGGCCCAAAGGACACCGGCACACATGAAAGCACATAAAACCAGCACACCTTTTCTCATACACCCTCCTCATCCTGTCGGCAAAAAAAAAGCGTGGAACCACTGGTGATCCCACGCGTCATAACGCCGGCAAATTTGTTCTGACATGGTCACTATACCGGATAAAAAGGATCACTACAAGGCTTTTTCGTATTTTTATGCATATTATTATAACTTTTTTGCATATTTATTGACTTTTCACGAGTTACAGGGTATTATAAGAACATGGTTAGCGAACTTGCAGACTGGAAGACCTTCCTCGAGGAAGGCAGGACTTATCACCGGACTGCGCAAGGAAGCGTACGCCGACCGGATGTATTCACCCCCGCGATTATCCAGAATATCGCCGGGATGGGTATCGAGAAATATTTCATGGCGATCTTTGCGAAACGGGGAATACTTCCCCGCAATCACACCATGACCGACCTTCTGGAAGAATCGGGCGCGTACATAACGCTCAGCAAGAAAACCGGAGACACGCTCCGGTACATGGACAGTCTTCAGCGGATATGTTCCGTGGACGACTTCAGCATCAGCGATCCGCTTCCCGAAGACATTCCGCGCTTTCTTGAGGCCCTTGCAGAGCTTCAAACATTCGCCGAAGCAGACGTCCCGGACGACCCATGAACGGCCGCCGCATCATCGTTTTTGACACAACGCTCCGGGACGGCGACCAGGCGCCGCTCGTCAGTTTTTCCCTTGAGGAAAAACTGACAATTGCGGAGACGCTTGTCTCGCTCCGGGCGGACATCATTGAAGCAGGATTTCCCGCAGCCTCACCGCATGATTTCGACGCCTGCAGGCAGATTGCTTCCATGATACATGCCGCCCGGCAGCAGGGCGGAATCTCCAGAACGGCAGTGTTGAGCCGCTGTACTGCATCTGACATCACACGATCGTGCGAGGCACTCGCCGGCGATCCTCAAGGAATTCTCCACCTATCGCTCCCCGCCAGCGAACTTCACCGGGAAACCAAACTTGGCCTTTCCCGAGAACAGCTCATGGTAAAAGCGGTTGAGTCCGTGCGTTTTGCGCGGGGATACGCGCCGCTGGTGGAAATGGGCGCCGAAGATGCGACCAGAGCCGACCGGCAATTCCTCGCGGAGTATTGCGAAGCGGTCTGCGACGCCGGAGCAAGCGTGGTGAACATTGCCGATACCGTCGGCGAAGCGACACCGGAGACCATCACTGAACTGGTTGCCTTTCTCCGGGACCGCGTACCGTCTTTTTCCTCCGGCAGGGCGCAAATCTCGGTGCATTGCCACAACGATCTCGGTCTGGCCGCCGCGAATACCCTTTCCGGGATTCTCGCTGGGGCCGGACAGATCGAAGTGAGCCTCGCGGGCATCGGAGAGCGAGGCGGCAATGCGTCTCTCGAGGAGATGACTGCGATCATGAATAACCCTGCCAATACACATGGTTGCACCCTGTCTATTGACCATACCCGGTTATACCATGCGAACCGTCTGATATGCGCAGTTCTGGGAACTGGCATACCCCCGTTTCGTCCCGTCTGGGGCTCAACCGCAACCGCGCATGCGTCGGGAATTCATCAGCACGGACTGTCACGAAGTGTACAAACCTACCAATCGGAACACGCCCTGCAGGCCGGGTTTCCGCCGCAACGTATTGTTCTGTCCCGCCACTCGGGAAAAGCCGGCGTCCTTGCCTGGCTCAGCGAACAGGTGCCGGAGGTATTTCATGACTGCGAACAAAAAGAAACGGCAGTTCACATGATTCTCTCCCTCTGTAAGGATAAAGGCGACGCCATTGAGCCGGGAGAACTGCTGCATGAGCTTTCTGAACGCGGCCTGTACACAGGAACATACCTTCATCCGGCCGGAACACTTGAACTGACAACCAGACATGACGGATCGGCCCGCAGCCCGGTCACCGCATGCTTTCGCACCGGAAACAGGGTCATTGAAGGAACCGGATCCACGCAGATTGAAGCAATATCCTCGATTATCATTTCATTGGGGGGAACGATTCCGTCAGTTTTGACGTTTTCCACCACCGGGAGCAACGAAAGTTGCCGCGTATATCTCGAAACAGCTCATCCCGTCACGAAAGATACGGTTCTTGCATTTGAACGGACGGGAACGGATGGTGCGTACACCCTGTTCCAGTGCCTGCTGGACGCCGCAAACACGTCGGCGGCGCTACACCATCAAACGAGGATCAAGAGACATGAGTGACCATCCGCCGCTGTCGGCAGCGCCCAGAGAACGGTAAAACCGGATCGCCGTCTCGTTCCAGTCGAGAACGCTCCACTGAATACGGACACAGTTCTCCTCAAGACACCGCGTACAGAGAAAACGGAATATTTCCCGACCCAACCCGCGGCCCCGGAACGAAGGATCAACAAAAATATCTTCCAGATACAGCACCGGCTTCCCCGCAAAGGAGGAAAAGCCGTAATACCAGAGCGCGAAACCCGCGGCGACAGACGCTCCGGCATCAGGGTCATCAGCGCCATCAGGATTATCGGCACAGCTGATGAAGAGCGCTTTGATTCCGGGCGTACCGCTCATTGCGGCCTTGATATCTTCCGGGGATGATACACACCGATCTTCCATGCGTTCATACTGCGCCAGTTTCCTGATCCATCGGTGCACTTCCACGGTATCGTCCGGTCCAGCCTCGCGGATCACGCATCGCATTGCCGGCATCCCGCAGCGGACGGACAGGACGAGCAACCGGAAGCGCACCCCGAATCGCCGGCCATGATGAAGAACCAGGCCCGCAGTTCATCAATCTCGGAAGCTTCTTCTTCATCCTGCGCCCGGAGCTTCATCCCCCGGAACGCATCCTCAATTTCATCATCGGTAAATCTGAATCCGCTGTCCCGTATCCAACGCCGGAATTCCTCCGGGTTGGACGCTTCATACGCATTGGTTCGAAATTGCTGATCCAGACGGTAACGTTCAACAAATTTAACCGCATCATTCATCGCCATGGTTGTCACTCCTTTTCTTGAGTCCGTATTTCTTTACCCGCAAACCCATCATGCGTTCGGTTATCCCCAGATTTTGCGCCGCCCGCGTCACATTGCCGCCGGTACGTCCCAGTTCTTCAATAAGTATCTCCCGCTCAACCGCGTCCATCACTTCCTGCAGGCTTCCGCTACTTTTTCGGCCCTCGGATCGTTGCTGCAGTCCCGGCGGCAAATGATAGCTGTGTATGGTTCCGTCAGTTGTGAGAATGACCGCCCGTTCCATGCAGTTTTCAAGTTCACGCACATTCCCCGGCCAGTCATATTTCATGAGCAGATGCGTTGCAGGAGACGAGATTGTTTTGATTTTTTTATTGTATTCGCTACCGAATTTCTCGACAAAGTGATTCGCAAGGAGCATTATATCCGTCTTGCGTTCACGCAGGGGCGGAATGACCAGGGGAAACACATTGAGACGATAATATAAATCCTCACGAAAGAGTCCCTGTCGCATGAGCTGTTCAAGATTCCGGTTCGTGGCGGCAATGATCCGGACATTCACCCGGATGGTGCTGCTTCCGCCAACACGTTCAAACGCCTTTTCCTGCAAAACACGGAGAAACGTCGCCTGAACAGACAACGGCATCTCGCCTATTTCATCCAGAAACAATGTTCCGCCGTCGGCAAGTTCAAAACGCCCCTTACGGGTTGTCACCGCGTTGGTAAACGCTCCTTTCTCATGACCGAAGAGTTCACTTTCTATAAGATTTTCCGGAATGGCCGCGCAGTTCAGCGCGACAAACGAAGCCTCCGAGCGGGGAGAACTGTAATGAATCGCCTGTGCGATACGTTCTTTCCCCACCCCGCTTTCACCCAGAAGGAGCACCGTCGCACTGGTCGCGCTGACCTGTTCAATCTGCTGATACAACAGGCGCATGATTTTTGAATTCCCCACGACACTCGCCGGCCGATACTGGCTGTGCAGCGCCGCCTGGAGGCGTTCATTTTCATCACGAAGTTTCTCAAGTTCTTCTTCCCGATCCTGACGAAGTTTGACCGCCTGGCTTATGGACGAAGCAATAATAGTTACGATTCTCACTATGGAATCCAGCTCGAACCCGAGCGAGGAAGGAAAGTCAATGCCGATGGCCCCGAGTACTTCCGAGCCCGCCTTGATGGGAACGCAGACAAACGAAAGAGACCGGGTATCCTGTCCCTTTCTGGCGCCGGTCCGGTCCAGAAACGACGGTTCCTCGGCGATACTCGGAACCGCTACCGGATTGCCCGTTTCTATCACCCGGCCGATTATGCCTTCTCCCGGCTGGTAGTGTCCTTTTTCAATCTCTCCGACGCCATATCCCCAGGCCTCCTCTATGGCAATATCGCCTTTTTTCCGGTTGAGAATGGTAATGACTCCGCGATGAATTTCCAGGTGGGCGGCAATGGTTTCAAGAACGGGAGCAAGGACCGTTTCCACATCCGGCGCCTGCGAAAGGAGGGCACTGATGTCATAGAGAAGATGCAGTTCGTTTGTCTGATTGTGCGTATGGGCAGATACACCAGAGCCGATCATTGAACCTCCCGGGGAATGCCCGAACAATCGGCCGTATCAGGAACTGCTGATTGCTCAGCCCTTCCTGAATATTTATTCAAAAATACCGTATAAATAACCACTTTGTCAACCATGCCAGGTTCAGACTCGGTGGAATTACACGATCAAATCCTCGCCCACAATCTCCCAAGTCGTACCGCAAAGCTCCTCCCGGAACGAGCGGTCATGACTCACCACGAGAAGCGCGCCGGGATAGTCGCCGAGCGCCTCCTCAATGGCAATACGTGACGGAAGATCAAGATGATTGGTCGGTTCATCAAGGATGATGAGGGTACAGGACCGGAACAAGCCCTCGGCAAGCGCCAGCTTGCGAAATTCCCCCGGGCTCAACAACTCGGGAGATTGCACCTGGTCGGCCTTGCCGTTCAACCGGTAGAAGTGTGAAAGGAGTTCACCCAGATCGCCGCTGTTAAACAGCCGGAACCTCCCGGCGAGCGCCAGTCGTTCCACCACGCCGTACTCCTGCGGAATGTAGAGCGTTTCGTCGGAGCGGATGCCGCCCCGATCAAACAATTCCCGGATCAGCGTGCTCTTGCCGCTCCCATTCGCGCCGATGAGAGCAACACGATCGCCGGGCGCAAGCATCAGATCAGGATGACGAACAACCTTCCGGTCTCCGAGCGAAAGACTTCCCGCCGGAAGTCGGGCCAGATAGTCACGAAAACTCACTGCGCCATCAATTGAAATTCCCGCCATCCTGAACCGCGGTTTTTCTTTCGCGGCCGCCTCAAGCTCAGCGCGGGTCCGCTCCGCCCGGTTTTGCATCTTCCTCGCGAGTGCGTCTCCGACCGCGTCCTTCCTGGTCAGGCGGAGACCGTTAAGCCTGGCGCGGCCGTCATGATCCTTCGGAGAAAGGGTTCTGCCGGACAGACTCTTCTTTTTTTGCGCCGAGGTTTCACGGCGCGCCTGCGTTTCGCTTTTTAATTGCTCATACCGGTGCTTGAGATTTTCATACCGGCGCAGCGCAGCCGTCTTTTCCCGTGATTCCTGTTCAAAAACTTCCGCAAGCGTTCCCGGCCGGTACCGCACGGTTCCATCGCCCACAAAGAGAAACCCGGAACAGAGCGCTTCAAGAAAATCCCGATCATGACTCACCACGAGTCCCACTCCGTCAAAAACCTTTACCCCTTCGAGCAGCATTCGTTTCGCGTCAGTATCCAGGTGGTTGGTCGGTTCATCGAGCGCGAGAAGATCCGGGTCCCGCACGAGAGCAGATACGAGCTGCGCCCTCTTCCGCTCGCCGTGGCTCAGCGTGTCCCAGCGGTACGGCCAGTCATGATCCAGCGCAAATACGCTGAATAGACGGCCCGCGGTATTGCTGCCCTCATAGAGGGCCTGGAAAAATTCGCCGAACGAATCACCCGGCACCTCCGTCTCCTGAGGGCAATAGATACGCTCCGGTACGCCGGTTACGTTCCCGCCCTGAAGGGGCAGTTCGCCGCAGACCAGCTTCAGCAGCGTCGTCTTGCCCGCACCGTTTCCTCCGATTACACCGGTCCATCCGGCATTCAGTGAAAACTCGAGAGACGAAAAAAGTGATTCTAATGATTGTTCGTATTGATAGTTCAGTCCGGAAACAGACAGGGTTACTATGCTCATACGTGCTCCTTGATATGGATTTGTATGAGCGGCATGTATTTGATCAGGTGAGAAAGCGCCGCTTCGATATGTGTTGTTTCTCCCCGATCAGTCTATCATCCCTTTGTCTGCTCCCTTGTGTGATGTGATTACTATACTAATACCAAAACCGGTTTTTTTTGTAAAGACGAAGCCATAATCTTTCATTTGACAAATCCCCGCTAGTCCCAAATACTGGATACAATATCATGCTCGCGTTGAGCAGGAAGTAAGGAGACAAAAATGAAAAAATTGGTATTCGCCCTTCTCGCAGCATTGCTGCTCGCTGGTTGTGCATCCGCTCCCATGGCAGACGCAGAAGCGGACGCGCAGGCAAAAGAGTTTGCCCCTCCGGCAGACAAAGCCGCGATCTACGTGTACCGAAACGCCAGCATAGGCGGCGGAGTAAAAATGCCGGTGTTCATTGACGGCACAAAAATCGGTTTCAATGTGTCAAAAACCTACCTTTACAAGGAAGTGGAACCCGGGACTTATCTGATTGTCGGAAAGGCAGAAAACACTTCAGAACTTGAACTGACTGCGGAAGCAGGAAAGAATTATTTTATCTGGCAGCAGGTGCGCATGGGCGTTATGAAAGCCCGCACTACGATCCATCTGGTTGATGAAATAAAAGGCAAGGCCGGCGTCATGGAATGCGAACTGGCCGTTACCCAGTAAAAAAAAGGCCGGCGCATGCGCCGGCTGGCTCACACGCCGTCCGGCGCATACGCCGGACGATCGTGCCACGCAATTACATCTTGAAGAGCAGGTCCTCGTACGTCGGCATGGGCCAGTAGTCCTTGGGCATCAGCTTTTCCAGTTTGTCCACAGGTTCGCGAAGCGCTTCTGCCTTGCGGAACACTTGGTCACGGTAGTACTCCGCTTCCTTGAGACAACCGGCTGTTTCATGCGCCGCGAGACGGGCTGTTTCCAGTTCTTCCGCGAGAACCGACGCCTCTTCAACAAGAGCGGAAATCTCTTTCAGCTTCTTCTTGAGAGAATCGGTCTTTACACCCGACTCACCGAGAACGGCGATCTGTCCTGCGAGCTCCACCGCGTAGTCGGTACAGGCAGGAAGAATCTCGCGTGTGGCGATTTCATGGGCGCAGGCAGCTTCAATGTTGATCTGCTTCGAATACTTTTCAAGCACGATATCGAGCCGTGCGTGAATTTCCTCTTTGGTGAAAATCTTGTGCTTGATAAAAATCCGCACCGATTCATCCGAGGCAAAATAGGGCCAGGCTTCAACAGATGAGCGAAGATTGGGCAACCCGCGCTTTTCTGCTTCCTTTACCCATTCATCAGTATATCCATTTCCATTAAAGATAACCTTGCTGTGCTTTTTCCACACATCAACGATAAGATCATGCACCGCCTTGTTCAGGTCTTTCGCCTTCTCAAGAGTGCCGGCAATTTCGTCCAGAACTTCTGCAACGATGGTGTTGATCACAAAGTTCGGTCCGGAGATTGAATCGGACGAAGGACACATGCGGAATTCGAATTTGTTTCCGGTAAAGGCAAAGGGGCTGGTACGGTTGCGGTCGGTCAGGTCCTGGGGCAGCTTGGGCAGAGTATTCACGCCAAGTTCGAGCTTCCCGCCGGATCCTTGCGAAAGCGGTTTTCCGAGCGCGATGCTTTCAAAAATATCCTGAAGCTGTTCACCCAGGAAGATGGAAATAATGGCGGGAGGAGCCTCGTTGGCGCCGAGACGGTGGTCATTTCCCGCGTTTGCGGCTGCAAGCCGGAGAAGCGGCGCGTAGGTATCAACCGCCTTGATGACTGCGGCCACGAACACGAGGAAGGAAAGGTTCTCGCAGGGGGTGGATCCCGGATTCAGCAGGTTAAGGCCGTCATCGGTTCCGATGGACCAGTTGTTATGCTTGCCTGATCCGTTCACGCCCTTGAAGGGTTTTTCATGGAGCAGACATTCCAGTCCATGATGTTTTGCGACCCGCTTCAGGGTTTGCATGACCATCTGGTTGTGATCGGTGGCGACGTTGGAAAAGCCGAAAATGGGTGCGAGCTCGAACTGGTTCGGTGCGACCTCGTTATGCTGGGTCTTGGCGGGGATGCCGATTTTCCACAGCTCGGTATTTACGTCGGTCATGAACGCGGATACCCGCTCGGGAATCTTGCCGAAATAGTGGTCTTCAA
>CAZQEF010000033.1:0-7523 GCA_964592325.1 uncultured Treponema sp.
TAGATACGAACCTTGAATCCGTCAGCGGTTTCGTCGAGGATGGAAAGATAGTCTGATGAACCTGAATAGGTTCTGATATAATAGTTTTTCATGATACCTCCCGGTACCCTTATTTTCGGGTATCGGGGAAATACCTTTAGCATTATAATAGCCCCATGTATACAGATGCGCATATTCATCTGAAGGATCTCGCTGACAGGGCAGGCGGAAGTGTTGCTCTGAATGCGGATACACTCGTATGCGCATCAGCGTGGAACGATGAAGAAATGCGTATTCATGAAGCACTGTCCCGGGAGTATCCCGGCTGCATATTCCTGTCGTTCGGCATTCATCCGCAAAAGCCCATGCGGAGTTTGATCCCGTTCCTGGAAACACTGGTTTCAGAGAACCGCATTTCCGCGGTGGGGGAGTGCGGTCTTGATTTCTACGCTCCGGAATACCGTGTCCTCCGTACTGATCAGGAATATGTCTGGGATGCACAGCGGGAGATCGCGATTGCTTCAGGCTTGCCACTCGTTGTTCATGGGCGAAAGGCAATGGCCGAGTTTTTTAGTGTTTCGGCGGAACTCGCGCAGTTACCCGCCGTTGTGTTTCATGGATGGGGCGGTTCCGCCGTTGAAGCGCGGTCCCTGCTTGATCGCGGTATCCCCGCGTATTTTTCTGCGGGTAAAGCGCTCCTGCGCGGTCACCGGAATCTCCGGGATACCGTACGGATTATTGGAGCGGAACATCTTCTTTCGGAAACCGATGCCCCCTGGATGTCTCTCAGGGATGAAGCGTACTCACGGCCGGAGGATATTGTTCTGGTAGTGAATGAAATGGCAAAATTGCGCGATATTTCGGAAGAAGACATGAAGGAAAAGCTTAACGAAAATTTTCTGCGTGTTTTTACGGGTTCCGGTAAAACGCGGTGAGTTCTTCAACAGCGATCCGATACTCCTGTTCCATGTTCATGAAAAGGGCATCAAGATCCTGTTCTTCACCCTTCCGGGATGCCTGCTCAAGAATTTCGGCACGGTTTGACAAAAGTTCAGCTCCGAGCGTAAGTGCGGCTCCCTTTATTTTATGAGCGTGATACGCCGTTTTATCGCAGTCATGGGTTGATACCGCATTATTGAGATGATCCATATCATTCTGACTGTCCTGCAGGAATGCGCCAATGAGTTCGCCATAGATTTCACGGTCACCGTCCAGGCGATCCAGTGCCTCGTCAGTATTGATGGTCAGCATTGGTTTTTCTCCTTGATACACTGGTAAAAGTCCTTCCCCTGTGCAGAGGTTACGAGAAAAGCCGGAAGGTTTTGCACTGTGACCAGGCGGACGGCTTCCATACCAAGATCTTCATAATCAAGTACCCGGCTTTCGGTTATGTACTGATCGGCAATGAGCGCTGCGACTCCTCCGGGAAGGCCGAGGTAAACGGCTCCGTATTTCCTGCAGGCATCGGTCCAGATGCTGCTCCGGTTGCCCTTGGCAATGGTAACAAGCGCGGCTCCCCGGCTCATGAGATCATCCGCGTAGGTATCCATGCGGCCGGCTGTGGTAGGTCCAAGGCTGCCCGAACATGAACCGGCGGGAGCCTTTGCCGGACCTGCGTACATGACGGGATACGTGGTGGCATAACCGGGCAACGGCTCACCGCGTTCCAGCCCTGCTTTCCAGCGTGCGTGCGCGGCATCGCGGGCAAGAATGAGTTTACCGTTCAAAAGCAGCGGTGTACCCGGTTCAAGCGTTTCGAGGGACTTCAACAGCGGCTGAATGCCGTCGTCCAGATTTATTACTGTTGAACGTGCATTTGCGGTTTCGCAGAATTCCGCCGCACGGGCAAATGCCGGAATCGATGCCGGGTCGGATACCGTTTTTTCAAGCCATATACCGTCTGCGTCGATAACGGCATGGAGATTCCGGTGCGCTGAACAGGAGACGCCGATTGAAAGGGGCATGCTTGCCCCGTGGCGGGGCAGGCGTAGCACAACGGCCCCGGTAGCAAGCGCCGTGCCTCCAAATTGCGCTCCAAGACCGCTGTTCGCCGCTATGTCCAGAACGGTTTTCTCGAGGTCCGGATCGCGCTGTGGCCGGGTTCCCAGTATCCGGTAGTCAAACCCGGGAATTTCCCGGTCAAAGTATCCACAAGTCGCCAGTTTGAGGGCAAAAAGATTCTGCTCGGGACTCAGACCGCCCGCAACTACCGCAATGGTATACGGGGGACAGGCCGCTGTTCCGAGGGCGGGAATCTCACGACGGAGAAATGCTTCAAACGATGCCGGATTCAGGATCGCCTTGGTTTCCTGGAAAAAAGACGTCTTGTTCGAGGAGCCGCCGCCTTTCGCGCAAAAAAGAAAGCGGTAAGACGGTTTTGCTGTTGAGGGGTTCACGGCCTGTATGAGTATCTGCGGAGGAAGATTATCTCCGCCGTCATGCTCGTCATAGAATGAGCGGCAGCGCACTGTAGAGTAACGGAGGTTCTCATCCTTCCACACCGCCTCAATTCCGGAAGTCAATGCATCATCGTCCTGTCCTGTGGTGTTGACTCCCGCATCCTTCCAGGCGAATACCTGGGCCGTCCCGGTGTCCTGGCATACCGGGAGTATTCCCTTTGCCGCTATACAGGCATTCCGTAGAAGATACGAGGCAACCAGGCGGTCGTTGGGGCTTGCCGCATCGTTCTCGACGATCGCCGCGATGTGATCAAGGTGCTCACGGGTAAAAGTGAATGAAAGCCGTTTGAATGCTGTTCGGGAGAGAAAGGTCAATTCGCTTTCGGTAATCCGGATCTGATCACTTGTGGCAGTTCCGGTGTGCGCATTACGTTCCCGGGGAAATTTGTCAAAATCCATAATGCAAAAAAGTATAGCTTGCATATCCTTTTTTTGCTATACTTGTTTTTATGCATATGGAGGTATCATGACAACGTTGCTGACTCTCGTTACCGGACTTTCCATTCTCTTTACCGTTACCTGTTTTTCTCCAGCCGGAAGTCTTTCCTTTGCCGCCTTCCTCTTGTCACTGATTTTCACCCTGGTTTTTGCGGTATCCGTCATTCGGTTTTCCCGTAACCCATCCCGGAAAACGCTGCCGCTTTTCAGAAAGCTTCTTGAGTATGTACCCTTTGTGCTCTTCGCGGCATTTGTCATGCGGCGGGCCGGCATTTCCGAACCCGGATTTCTTCTTGATCTCGTATCAGCCATCCTCTGGACCACTCTCACGGTTGTCAGCATGATTCTCCAGTTCAAATTTTCGGAAAAACGGATCAGAAAACACTATCCCGATCTGGAGGAACCGGTTCATGTCAAAAAATCAATAGTTGTTCATGTATTTGAATGGGGCGACGCCCTGCTTCAGGCAGCGTGTCTTGTCCTTCTCATCAATCTTTTCTTTTTTCAGCTCTATGCAATCCCGTCCGAGTCGATGGTTCCCGAGTTCATGGTAAAGGACCGGGTTCTTGTCATAAAGACGCCGTCCGGCCCCAAATTCCCCCTGACACAGGTAGGCATACCGCGGATGCGCGAGTATTCCCGGGGCGATATTGTTGTGTTCAATAATCCCCACTACAACGATACCCGGGAAGCGAGAATTCGTTCCTTTGCATCCCAGCTGGTATATATGCTCAGCTTTACGGCGGTTAATATAAACCGTGATGAAAACGGAGCACTCAAGGCGGATCCGCTGGTAAAGCGGGTAGTGGGTGTTCCCGGCGAAAAACTGATGATGGTTGACGGAGTGCTTTATGCAGACAGGCAGGACGGGGCCGGCTTTGTTCCGGTAGAAGATGACCGCCGCTGGGCAGCCTGGGATATTGCCTCTTTGCCGCGGTCGGAACTTGCATTTGTCCAGACGGTTCCCCTTCCCCGTGAGTCATATGATCTGCTGGTATCGCTTGAATCAATCCGCACCGGACTTGATGTTGAAAAAGCGCGGGAAATGCTTGTGGATATCGCGAACCGTTTCGAGGAAATCAAGCCTTCAAAGGACACGGCAGGGTATGATCCCCAGCTGATAAGCGCAAAGAAACGCGAACTGGTTACGTTGTTCCAGTCCAATGACCAGATTGCCCGTGTGCTGCTGACAACCAACGGCGGTGCTGCATGGCTCCGTGCTTTCATGACAGACTGGTCAGATAGTGATGAGCCGGGCAACCTCTATGATGTGCGGTCGCGGAATACCAATATCATTTTAAAGCTGGCGTTCGGCAAACTGGTATTACGCAATGCCGAGCTCATGACATCCAATGCAACGGCGGCAGATTTTGCCAATGATACAGTTCGCCGTGCCTTGCTTTCCGAAGCGGAAACGTACCGTTTTTTCATGGCAATACATGATCAGCGAAACATGCCGGTATTTCCCGGAGACGGGGTCATCCCCCCGGGGTCATACCTGCTCATGGGAGACAACCGGTTCAACTCGCTCGACATGCGCCACTCTTATGTATCACAGCTTGTCCCGATTGACCGGTCAGATCCCCTGTCTTTCATGTACTATTCAAATCTGGATCCCCGTCTTGTTACCAATGAGCGTATCCAGGGAACGGCGACGTTCCGTTTCTGGCCTCCCTCACGTATCGGAATCCCCCGTTAGGGAAGTTCAGGAGCGAAGGGAAGCTCGTCGCCGGTACCCGCAGAGACAGATGCGAATATGATATTCCCTGAATCCTCGACGATGGAACGTTCAAGGCGGTCAATACCGGTTATTCTCCAACGATCGCCTTTCAGGGTAAGCGTGCACTGATCACGGTACCGGTATACCGTAAGCGGTTTGTCTGTGTTTTCCTCCCCGTCGGCATCTTCAATGATCCGGGTTTCTTCAGGCAGAAAGAAGAAAAATGAAACGAGGTATTCTGTACTCTCTTTTGTCTTCACTGCTTCCTGCAGCTCAAGGCGGGTAATACCGTATACAAAGTGGGTACTGTCCAGTTTGTCCCGGAAAAGACGGACCGGATCGATAAAATCATCTCCCTTCTCGTTACGGCCCATAAGACGGTTTGTCATGAAAATACCCGAGACCAGGTTGGTATACTCTGATGAGGCCCCGCTCGTTGCGTAGGATGTCAGAGTGTCGGCATCCAGGTTGTCTACGGCATCATAAAAACCTTTGACTATTTCAACGGGTTCCAGACCTTCGGTTGATGGCTTTGAATTGAGATCGGAAATGTACATACCGCCGAATATGGTGAAAAAAGCAATGACAATACCGGCGACGAGAAAATGCGTGGCATGTTTTCCGAAAAAAAGACTCCGTGAAAGACGTTTCCTGAGCCGTGCCGTTGCAGCCTGTATCCCGGACTGATCAACCGGTTTTTCCCGTTGACCGGGAATTTCGGGGTGATTTTCAATGGCGGCGAGAATTGCATCCAGAGCGGCCGGATATCCGGCCGTAAATGCGTTCTGGACAGAATCGGAGAGCCGGGAGGATACCTCGGGGTGTATGAGGGAGAGCGGCAGTACATATGCGTTACGGGCAAGGCGCCTGATAAACACTGCTTCGGTTTCCCTGGTGGAATCGTGCAACTGCCACAATTGCTCGGTCATGAAGGGTGAAACACCGGCTGCTATCCGGTACACGCAGGTGGCAGCAAGAAAAACCAGGTTTTCATGCGCGCTGCGATGCATGCAGTCGGGGTGAACCCATTCAAGGCGATTCTCCCTCTCGACGCGGTCTCCATGTGCGGAAAGCGCCCGCTGGTATAATGCTCCCGGGAGAATCAGGATGGAGCCGTCTTCTCCGATCAAAATGGATTCAGGGCCGGACCTTCCGGCATCACCGAGAAGCGCCGTTCCTTGCTCTCCGGCTTCTGTGCCCGAGCGTGTAATTGCTGAAAAACACGTATGTAACAGTTTCCATGAACGTGAAGTATCGGCATCCTCCATGATATCCAGCAGGGATCTGCCGTGAAAATCAGGGCCGTATATCTGCATGGTACCGGAATTCTCATTATGGATACGGGCCTGCTCCAGCTCCTCCAGGACAAACATGCCTTCAGGAATCCATGGTCGTACATGACCGTCCGGGGAAATCAGGTGCCCCTGTATGGTAGTAGCGCGTTGCATCCCCGCTTTCGCCGCGGAAGCCGGCGAAAGAGCGGTATCAATGGCAAGTACCCGGGCTCCGTCATGTTCTGTCCGTGAAACAATGCGCATTGGTTACCGTCCTCTGGTTGAGTATAGATAATTGAAATAGTCCATGTCGGTTGACAGTACTTTATCAAAACGCGGAATAGTCTTCTGGTACGATTCGATCGATTTCCAGAAGCTGTAAAATTCGGGATCCCGCGAGAAGGCCTGTGCATAGATACGTGACGCTTCGGCGTCGGCTTCACCTTTTATTTCTTCTGCACGGCTGTAAGCTTCTGAAAGGAGCGATTTCTTTTCGTTTTCCAGTTTACCCATCCATTCGGCTTTTTTCCCTTCACCGGCGGAACGGAAGGTCTGGGCTATCTGGTTTCGCTCCTTGATCATGCGGTTGTAGACGCTCTCTGTCAGTTCATCCGAGTATTTTATCTGCCGGGGAACAATATCAATGAGTTCGATGCCGAATTCGGGTACTTTCTCCCGGGCAATATCGGCCATTTCATTGCTCAGGGCGCGGCGTCCCCGTGATATGCGTTCATGGACAACCTTGTCCGTAGTAATGTCACTCAGTTCAATTTCCTGTGCATCTGATCCGAGGGCAAAATTCTCGCGGTGATGAAGTTCGTTGATCAGGTTGGAATTACGAACCACTTCGTTGAGTTTGGACGAGGTAATGACCGTGCGCACCGAAGAATCCACGATATCACTGAGGCGTGAATAGGCCGTGTTGACATCGGTTACTGCTTCGTAGAATTTCACCGGATCAACAATTTTCCAGCGGCTGGTGGTATCAACAATGATGAACTGATTCTCCCTGGTGGGAATTCGCTGTGAATCTCCCTCCAGAGACATGATTTTCTTGGGATAGACATGAACGATATCAATAAACGGAATACGAACATGAAGGCCCGCATTTTCGGTAGAAAAAACGATTTCTCCGAAACGGGTTACGACTGCCTGTTCCCCTTCATGGATAACGTACAACGGATTAATGATAAATAACAGTACGACTGCCACGATCAGCAGGGTAAGAACTCTGGTACCGGTTTTTTTCATTGTGCGGCCTCCTGGTCAAGATTCCGGATGGGGAGGAAGTTATCAAGTTTTTTGTCAACCAGTGTTCCCTGTCCACTCTGGCCGAAAAGGCTTTCCATGGCTTCAATGTAGAGACGCTGGCGGGTAACCGCAGGGGCATTGCGGTATTCGTTGTAGACTGCGGTAAAGCGTGCCACATCACCACGGGCACGGTTCACCCGTTCCGCGGCGTATCCGCGGGCAATCTGTATCATTTGCTCGGCTTCACCGGAGGCACGGGGAATTTCACGGTTATATGCTTCCTTGCCCTCGTTGATAAAACGGTTCATATCCTGAATGGCCTTGTTGACATCCTCGAAAGCCGCCTGCACTCCGGCAGGAGGCACAATATTCTGCAGTTCCACGTTTATGATGTGTACGCCG
>CAZQEF010000033.1:7533-8721 GCA_964592325.1 uncultured Treponema sp.
TCATGGCGAGGGCCTGGTTCTCAATGGCGGTACGTTCCGGGCCTATTACATCAAGTATGGCACGATCACCGACAAGCGTATTGATAACAGCCTGTGATACATCCCGTATGGTTGAACGGCGGACATTCTGGTGCACATTGAAGAGCCATGCGCGCGGATCGTATATCCGGTACTGGATGATCCACTCGACGTCTACTATGTTAAGGTCTCCGGTGAGCATGGTCGATTCCCGGGTAAGATTGTTCTCATAGGTATTCGAAGCTCCCGGCCGTATGGTACGGAACCCGAACTGCTCTGTCTGAATGGGTTTGGTGGGAACTGAGTAACTGCGGTCTACAAGCAGCGGTATCTTGAAATGAAGACCGGGACCAACTGTTTTAAGATACTTGCCGAACCGGGTAACGACTGCTTCTTCAGTCTGATCGACAATAAAAAAACCCGTTAGAGCGATTACCAGAAGCAGTACCGCTGCGGCAACCAGCCGTATCATGGGCGGGGACAAGCGAAACGGAACAGGGTTTCTGCCGTTACCATCTGTCATATTCATAGTACCTCCGTTTATATATCTATCAATGTAGCCAATAACCTCCCGATGGGCAAGGATGATGGCTTCATCTATTGAATAAAACCGGTAAAAGTCGTATAGTACATCCCATGATATATCCATTAGAAAAACTGGTAGAGTATACCGGTAATGTGTATGAAATAACCTGTGCGTCCATACGTCGTGCATACCAGCTTTCCATGACACGCGATCCCGAGGTCGAAGAAAGCGGCGGAAAGGTGGTTTCCCTTGCTGCAAAGCAGGTTTTTACCAAGACTGTAGAGTACCAGATCGAAAAGGACTGATTACCCGCGGATGAACGCTTCGGCACGCATCCCGGTTTTCGTTGTTTTCGGCCCGACCGCGGCAGGCAAAACAGCCGTGGCGCAGGCTCTTTTTACCGGAAGCGGTCCTTTTGCCGGCAGGGCAGAGGTTATCAGTGCCGACTCCATGCAAGTGTACCGCGGCATGGATATCGGAACCGCGAAACCGGACGCATCCCTTCTTTCGGAACTTCCCCATCATCTTGTAAATATAAGAAATCCCGACCAGCAGTACGGCACCGGTGAGTTTGTTGCCGGTGCGGATACGGCCTGTGTTGACATTGTGTCCCGGGGGAAATATCCCGTCATGCTGGGCGGTAC
>CAZQEF010000034.1:0-258 GCA_964592325.1 uncultured Treponema sp.
GAACATGCAGTACGCGATAGAAGACGATAAGGTGTACGTACTCGAGGCGAATCCCCGCGCGAGCCGGACGGTGCCGCTTGTTTCCAAGGTTTGTAATACCCAGATGGCTCAACTTGCGACCCGGCTTATGCTCGGAGAACCACTTGCGGCACTCAATCTCAAAGAGAAGAAAATACCCCATTTCGGCGCGAAAGAGGCGGTGTTCCCCTTCGAGAAGTTCCCGGAGGTGGATCCCGTTCTCGGTCCAGAAATGCGTTC
>CAZQEF010000034.1:268-8571 GCA_964592325.1 uncultured Treponema sp.
AACAGGCGAGGTGCTGGGTCTTGCCGACAATTTTGCCCTTGCTTTTTACAAGTCGCAGGAAGCGGCCGGCTCCTTCCTTCCCTCGGATCTCACGGAGGGCAAAGGCGCCGGAACGGTGCTTATCAGCCTTTCCGATCGCGAAAACCAGGAAAAAGAAGCCCGGGATGTGGGCAAACGTTTTGTGGATCTGGGGTTCACCATTCTGGCAACGGAAGGAACCGCGGCGTTCTTCAGGAACGCCGGCGTTCCCTGCGAGACCATTGCCAAGATAAATGAAGGACGCCCCAATGTTCTTGATGTGATCTTGAACCGGCAGGCAAGCCTTATTATCAACACACCGAGTGGCCGCCGCGACGCGTTGGCCGATGAAGCAGTTATCCGCAAGGCGGCAATAAAGTACCGGATTCCTTACATTACCACCCTTGCCGCAGCTGCAGCAGCCGGTCGGGGCATTGAAGCGGCTCGCAGCGGCCGCGGTGTAGTCAAGTCGGTACAGGATTATCACGCAGGAATAGGGGAATAAGACATGTACGTTCTTTGTCTTGATCTTGAAGGGGTTCTTGTTCCGGAAATTTGGATCGAGTTCTCGAAAAAAACCGGTATTCCGGAATTGACCCGGACAACCCGGGATGAGCCGGATTATTCAAAGTTAATGAATTTCCGTCTGGATATTCTCCGTGACAAGGGGCTGAAACTTCCGGATATACAGGACGTTATCGGTTCGATGGATCCGCTTCCCGGCGCCGTTGAGTTTATTGATACGGTCCGCGCGGAAGCTCAGGTAATAATCCTTTCGGATACCTTCACCCAGTTCGCGCAGCCCCTTATGAAGAAGCTCGGATACCCCACGCTTTTTTGCAATACGCTTGTGGCGGAGTCTGATGGTACCATAACCGGGTTCGCGCTTCGACAGGAAGAAGGAAAAAAGATGGCGGTTCGCGCGCTCAAGGGCATACACCTCAATGTTATGGCCGCCGGTGATTCCTACAATGATCTCGGTATGATTCAGGAAGCCGATACCGGTGCCCTTTTCCGGGCACCGGACAGCATTGCCGCGCAGTTCCCGGAAATCCCTGCATATGAACAGTATGGGGAACTTCTGGCGCACATGCGGACGAAACTGCTGGGTCAGTCCGGAGAATAGAACCCGGCTTCTTCACTTTGCAGAATCGTCTTGTGTGTGAAACGCCAGAGATCCGGCGAGGCCTGTTCTATAAACTGCTTTTTTTCGATTATCTGCCGCGTCTTCAGGGCGCGGTTTTTTACGCCATAGCCGCCGGACGCGTAGTGGTTAACCACCGGCTGCATGTTGTCGAGTGCTGCGGCGAAAAGAGCGGTTGGGGTTTCCCGCGCGTCGAATTCCTTCCAGAGCGCGGTAAACTCTTTCTTCTGGTCCGGTGGCAACAGTCCGAAAATGCGTTCCGCGGCGGTATCTTCCCGTTCTTCTTTTCCGATATTTCCCTGCTCGTCGTAGAGGGAGACATCACCGGCGTCAATTTCCACAATATCGTGGAGAATGAGCATTTTCATTGCCTTGACGGGATCAACGGCGGGATCCTTGGCGCTGTCAGACAGAACCATAGCCATAAGTGCGACATGCCATGAGTGCTCGGCGCTGTTTTCGTGGCGGCTCAGGTCGGTAACCATGTTCTGCCGGTAAACTGCTTTGAGTTTTTCAACTTCCACAAGAAAGGCCATTTGCTGTTTTAAACGTTCAGTTATTAGTTTTTCCATGGTCGAGTATACCATAGAATGATAATTTCAAGGTAAAGAAATAATCTTCCACATCGGATTTTTTCCCGGCTGTAACTCAAGGACCTGTTTTTCGCAGGGCAGAACTTCTTCCGGATCATGGGTAACATGCAGAAGCGTGGAAGAACCGGTAGCGGCAATCTTTTCGAGAAGGGCAAGTACAAAAACGCGATGATCCGAATCCAGGCCGTGGCAGGGTTCGTCGAGAATGAGGACGGGCGGGCGTTTTATGGCAGCGCGCAGAATGAGCACCGCACGTTGCTGCCCGTAAGAAAGAGACGAAAACGCCGTTCCACGCTGACTGGAGAGATCGGCAAGGGAGAGCCATTTGGCAGCAAGCCGGCACTGTTCGTCGGTACGCTTTTCATACAGACCGATGGAGTCATGAAGGCCGGAAAGAAGAACCCCTTCAAGATCGAGGTCGCCGGTCATGCGGTATTCCTGGTGAAGGCGCCAGGAAACAATGCCCAGGCGAGCTTTTATTTCCCAGATCGTTTCCCCGGATCCCCTGCGCCTGCCAAAGAGGCGTACATCGTTCCGGAATACCTGGGGATTGTCTCCGGTGATCAGTTCGAGAAAGGTTGTTTTCCCTGAACCGTTCGGACCGCGGATGAGCCAGTGTTCGCCGGGGAAAAGCGTCCAACTGAGCTGGTCGAGGACCCGGTTGCCGCTCCATTCCACGGTTACGTTGTTCATTTCAACGAGGGGGCGGTCTGTTTTTCCTGTTTCGTCAAAACTGCGCCCCTCTGGGAGTTCGGCTTCCGTTGTTGTGCCGACGGGGTGCTGTATGGCCTTGATGTGTTCGCGGAAGGCTGGCCTGGTGCCGAGAAAAGAAACGGTTCCATTTTTGAGTTCGAGTACCCGGTTGACCGTCTCCGGAATGCCGGTTTCACGGTCCTGGACAATGATGAGTGTTTTCTCCGGATCCCCGGCAATTGCCTCAATGATTCGGGAAAGCTCTTTCCGGGTTTGCGTATCAAGCCCGTCAAACGGTTCGTCAAGGATTATGAGTTCAGCGGGACTCGAGAGCGCTTTTGCGAGAAGAGTCCGGCGTATTTCACCGGTGGAAAGATACTTGATCCCCCGGCGGAGAATTCCGGTAATTCCGCACCGGATAACGGCGGGATGCTGCTCCGGATTATCAAGCTGCAGGATATCTGCCGGTGTTCTCCCCGGGTCAACGCCGCCTTCAACAAAGTCGGAATCATCGCGAGCGCGCTCCTCCCGAATGAGCCGGGCGGCTTCTTCAAAGGATGCAAGGGCCGTCCGGGGGAGTGCGTGCTCCGGGAGCGGTTCGTTTCCGTTTTGCAGAATGTCGAGTTGTCCGACGAGGCTCGCGGCGAGCGCGCTTTTCCCTGAGCCGTTTCCGCCCGTAAGAAGCCATGCTTCTCCCTTGTGAAGCGTCCAGGTTATGCCGCACAGGATTTTCTTTTCGCGTATTTCGACAGTCGCGTTGTCAAATGAAAACATCTTCTTATTCATGGGGCCAGATTCTCCGGATCAGGGTATGGACTGCGGCAAGGAGGGCTTCCCGCGCGGGTGATTCCGCCTGTTTCTTTTGTATAAAACCGATATCGTATTCACCGAAATCTTTCCCTGCGCGATAGAGAACCAGACCCTCGGCGAACGGCGAATTTTCCAGGACAAGGCGTGGAACGAGGGCCAGGCCGACACCGAGGCGAGCCAGTGCGAGCAGCGCTTCATTACCGGCAGTTTCGGCCGTGATGTCCGGAAAAAAGGCTTCTCCGGTTACCGTCCGGCGTTTTTGTACCCACTGATCAAACCGGTAGCGTGCCAGACCGGTTCGGGGCAAAATGAGGGGGACTCCGGAAAAAATTTGCTCCATGCGTTGAATTTCTTCCCGTGACAACGTTTCGGTTGTATCGACGGCCGGCAGTCCCAGGGTACCATATCGGCCGTTCTTTGCCGCGGCAAATACGAGAGGGGTTTTTCTTACTGAATGTGACAGGAGATCTTCGAAGCCGCCGTCCGGCAGGGCAGAAATTGCGATATCTGCCCGGTTTTCGCGGACTGTATCCGCCGCGGGAGCTGGATCGCCGGTATCTATGGAAAGTCGGACCTCCGGGTGTTCAGCGGAAAGCGCTTCCACGAGCGGCGGCAAAATGGAGTAACAGGCGGTGACCGAAGCATAGATGCGCAAAATACCGCCCGGGCGTTCGCTTCGGGAGGCGAACCGGTGTAAAAGATCATTCTTGCGAAAGACGCTTTCCCGGGCAAATTCCCGGAAAAGCTTCCCCTCTTCGGTGAGCTCAACCTTGCGGGAATCCCGTTCAAAGAGAGCGACTGCCTGTTCTTCTTCGAGCCGGGTAATTAACCGGCTGAGGGCAGAAGGACTCAACGCGGCACGGGCGGCAGCCCTTCCAAAGTGAAGGGTTTCGGCGAGAGCGAGAAAGGCATCAAGCTCATGGAAATCCATGCGTGTTACGCTCCAATTGTTGTAAAAATATCAACGTTGCGTACTAAATATTTCACTTTACGCAATACAATAAAAGGGGTATAACATAGTCGGGCGGGTTGCGCAAGGGCCGGTTCGTTCGACCGGTGCCCCCGCCTGAAAAAAATCGTGTGGAGATGAAACCTATGAACTATTTCAATTCAATTCCCTGGCGGGAAGCGCTCATGCAGCTCGGAACCTGCCGTTTTATGGATCGGGAAGAATTCGCGGATGGTACCGCTGCCCTGAAGGGTAAAAAAATCGTGATCGTCGGCTGCGGTGCACAGGGTCTCAATCAGGGACTCAACCTCCGGGACTCCGGCCTCGACGTAAGCTATGCGCTCCGCAAGGAAGCGATTGCCGAAAAACGCGCAAGCTGGAAAAATGCCACTGAAAACGGATTCACCGTGGGAACCTATGATGAGCTCATTCCTTCCGCCGATGTGGTAGGAAACCTTACCCCGGACAAGCAGCACTCGCCGGTAATTGCCGCGGTTATGCCCCTCATGAAGAAGGGTTCCGCGCTCTGGTACAGCCACGGCTTTAACATTGTTGAAGAAGGCATGCAGATTCGCAAGGATATCACGGTCGTGATGATGGCGCCCAAGGGTCCCGGTTCCGAGGTACGTGTTGAATATTCCCGCGGTTTCGGTATTCCTACTCTCATCGCAGTACACCCTGAAAACGATCCTGAAGGAAAGGGCTGGGCAATCGCCAAGGCGCTCGCTGCTGGAACCGGCGGAAGCCGGGCCGGTGTGCTCGAATCAAGTTTCATCGCGGAAGTAAAGTCCGACCTCATGGGCGAGCAGACCATTCTCTGCGGCATGCTCCAGACCGGCAGCCTCCTCTGTTTCGACAAGATGGTGGAAAAGGGTATCGACAAGGCCTGGGCCGCCAAGTTCATCCAGTATGGATGGGAAACCGTTACCGAAGCCCTCAAATGGGGCGGCATCACCGGCATGATGGACCGCCTGTCGAATCCCGCAAAACTCAAGGCCCATGCCCTTTCTCTTGAGCTGAAAAAAATCATGGCCCCCCTCTATCAAAAGCATCAGGATGACATTATCTCGGGCAAGTTCAGCACCACCATGATGGAAGACTGGAAAGCCGGAGACAAGGATCTCCTCGCCTGGCGTGAAGCAACCGGGAAAACCGCGTTCGAGCAGACCGCTCCCTCCGGAGATGCCATCTCCGAGCAGGACTATTTTGACAAGGGAATTCTCATTGTCGCCATGGTCAAGGCCGGCGTTGAACTCGCGTTCGAGACCATGACCGATGCGGGAATCAAGGCGGAAAGCGCCTATTACGAATCCCTCCATGAAACGCCGCTTATTGCAAACCTCATCAGCCGAAAGAAACTGTACGAAATGAACAAAGTTATTTCCGATACTGCGGAATACGGCTGTTATCTTTTCGATAACGCGTGCCGGCCGCTGCTCAAGGATTTCATGGCAAAGATCGATACCGATGTAATCGGCAAAGGCCTTTCCGTGAAAGACAACTCGGTATCCAACCGGGAACTGGTTCGCGTGAACGAGGAAATCCGTTCCCACAACGTTGAAAAAGTGGGCAAGGTACTCCGCGGCTACATGACCGCCATGAAGGAAGTAATTCTCTAGACGGAATTCGCTTTTCGCGGGGCATCCGGGAGAAGCGCCCGAAACTCTCTGTATGTAATCCCCGGCACACGGCCGGGGTTTTTTTTGTCGGGGTTTTCAACAATTCTGGCTGCACTTCCTGTGGTATACTGACAGTATGGCCAAAGTAGCCGGAGGACGTGTTCCCCGTAAAAGAAAAAGACTCTTTCTCTCGCGTCTGGTTCCGGTTTTGCTCGCGCTTGCCTTGCAGGGCGGATTTATCGTTTTTACGGTTACCACGCTTCAGAAAAACTTTTTTGCCTTTTATCTTGTATCGATTGCTGTTTCCATAGCGGTAACCCTATGGATTCTGAGCAGCCGTGACAATCCGGCATACAAGCTTGCCTGGATGGTTCCCATTCTTTTTTTTCCGGTGTTTGGCGCGCTTTTTTACCTGTTCTGGGGTTCCGATCGGCTTGCAAGGAAAATGCGGCGTACCCTAGATGCCATGACCGAGCATATTTCTTCTGCGGTTCCCGAGCTTGCCTCTCCGGCTCCGGGAGAAGGCTCTGTTCTGGATTCTGAGCTGGATGCTTTAGCCTGTCATCAGGGTCGCTATCTTCATCGTTTTGCTTTCAGTCCGCTATGGGGCAACACACGGACGGAGTATCTCTCAACCGGAGAAGAAAAGTTCATACGTCTTCTTGGGGAACTGGAGAAGGCCGAGAAGTATATCTTCATGGAATATTACATAATTGAACCCGGTGAAATGTGGGATTCCGTGCTTAAAGTGCTTGAACGGAAAGCAGCGGCCGGAGTTGATGTCCGGGTTATTTATGATGATTACGGATGTATGAAAACGCTTCCGGCCGGATATCCACGCAAGCTAAGAAAACAAGGAATCAAATGTGCGGTATTTAATCCAATCCGTCCGGTTCTTTCTGCGTATATCAACAGCCGGGATCATCGAAAAATCACCGTAATTGACGGACGGGTGGCGTTTACGGGCGGGATTAATATTGCGGACGAATATATAAACCGGGTGGACAAGTATGGTCACTGGAAAGATGTCGCCATTTTTCTTGAAGGGGCGGCTGTCTGGAGTTTTACTGTCATGTTTTTGGGGTTGTGGGAATACCTGCTGGGAGAAAAAGAGAATTTTCTGCAGTACCGGCCTGATTCGTTACCGGCGCAACCAGGTGCTTCCGGATTTGTACAGCCTTTCGCTGACCGCCCCATGGACGGTGAATCTGTCGGGGAGAATGTGTATCTTTCTCTCATTCATCAGGCAGAAAAATACCTGTATATTACTACGCCGTATCTCATAATAGGAAATGAATTGACAATAGCCCTGTCTCTTGCTGCGAAAAGCGGCACGGATGTCCGTATCATAACACCGCATCGGGGCGATAATTTTTTTGTGCATTCTGCCACCAGATCCTATTACCGGCAGCTTGTTGAAAGCGGTGTAAAGATCTATGAATACACCCCAGGGTTTATTCATTCAAAATGTTTTGTCGCCGACGACAAATATGCTGTTGTGGGAACAATAAACATGGATTTCAGAAGCCTGTATCTGCATTTTGAATGCGGGGTATGGCTGTATAAAACTGATACGATTGCCGATATCAGGAATGATTTTCTGAACACTCTTTCTTCCTGCGGCGAGATTACTGCCGAAACGATGGAAAAAATGCCGGTAGTACAGAAATTTATCGGGAGAATAATGCGGATTTTCTCGCCTTTGCTGTAGATAAAAAAAGCGGAATCAGTTTCCTGATTCCGCTTTGTCTGTTTGCGTTACCGCAGTTTTGAATAATCCTTGTCCGGATCGTAATGACCTTCCCGGACTTCACCCTCGACAGAGGGAATTTCAATAATCATTCCGGGGAAAATCAGATGGGGATTATTGGGATCCTTCATTGATGCCTTGTTCGCATGCCAGAGGTTTTCCCACAACAACGGATTGTTATAGACGCCGGCCCGGGCTGATATGTTCCAGTAACAATCGGTATTCTTGGGTCGTGCAACAACGGTGTAATATTTGGGAAGAACCAGTGTCGATGATGACCGGTTGTCCTTCGGTGTTTCTACACGGCGAATATCCCGGAGCAGCGCGTATGAGTCTTCTGCCTTGGCACGGCTTTCAATCCAGTCTTCTGAATCGTAAAGGCTTCGTGCTTCAGTAAGCAGGGTTCTTGCCTCTGCAATTTCAGACGCATAGGCATCCGCCGTTGGCTTGTAGCTGCTGACATCGGTAATGGTTCTCTGCGCGAGATTTATTGCATTTGCTGCACGGAATTTTAAACGCATCATGTCGGCATATTCCCGGCTCTTCCGGTATTCAATGGCAGCGAGATCGGCAAATTCAGCGGCTTCATCATACCTGCCATCATTCATGGCTGCCTGTGCCTGGCGCTCATAATCGCGACCAGCCCGCTGGTACTCATTGTCCATAAGATTTTGTGCGCTGAGAGCTGCCAGCAAAATCAGGGTCATAATAACAACGCCAATAATTT
>CAZQEF010000035.1:0-7092 GCA_964592325.1 uncultured Treponema sp.
GGGCCGGATGAAAACCGTACTGACCATTGCCGGAACCGACCCGACCGGAGGTGCCGGTCTCCACGCGGATCTCAAGACATTTTGCGCCCACGGGGTATACGGCATGGGGGCGGTTACGGCGGTAGTGGCGCAAAACACCTGCGGTGTACTCGAATTTGATGTCGTGCGGCCCGAGTTGCTCACCGCACAGCTCGATGCCGTCTTTTCGGACATTTTTCCCGACGCGGTCAAAATCGGCATGCTGCCGGATGTCCCGTCCATCGAAGCGGTTGCCGCCGCCCTGGAAAAATGGAACGCACAACGGGTCATACTCGACCCGGTTATGGTCTCGACAAGCGCGCATCGTCTGCAACGGGAGGATGCGGCACGCATCATGGCAGAGCGGCTCTTTCCCCGATGCGAACTCGTCACGCCGAACCTTGCGGAAGCCGAAACCCTGTGCGGATTTCCGGTACGGGACCGCTCCGGGGCGGAACGGGCAGGCCGATTCCTCTCCGGGACCTGCGGAACCGCCGTACTCGTTACCGGTGGACATCTGGAAGACTCGTGCGATGATCTTCTGTTTGACAACAATGGGCCGATATGGTTTCCCGGAACCCGGATCGCGACAGACAATACGCATGGAACCGGCTGCACGCTTTCGGCAGCCATCGCTGCGAACCGGGCGGCGGGAGAACCTTTACCCGAAGCCGTCCGGCATGCCAAGGAATATGTGGCTCGAGCTCTGTCACGGGGATTGCGTCTGGGAAAGGGGAACGGCCCGCTCGATCATTGCCCGGCGGAATCCAGGGGAAGATGAATGATAAATCGCGCCCCGGCCCCGGGGGCAGAACGAACTTCGATCGATCCGCCATGTGTATCGGTGATGATGAAGTAGGCGACACTCAACCCGAGTCCGCTCCCCGCACCTTTTGCACGGGTAGTGAAAAACGGTTCGAATGCCCTTTTGCGGGCTCCTTCCTCCATACCCGGGCCGTTATCGGAAATTTCGATACATACGGTCCGGCGATCATCATCCAATGAAACACGAAGCAAAAAGCGCGGAGGCTCTGTCTTTGCCGCATACATTGCCTGCACGCCGTTACGCAGGATATTCAGGAAAACCTGCCGGATTCCGGCAGGATCGCACCATACGGGAGGAAGATCTTTCTGATAATCACGCACAATGATGATTTTTCGAAAGTCATACAGATTTTTCATCTCATAATCTGTCCGGGAAAGCTCAACCGCGTTGTCCAGAAGCACGGTGATATCGACCCGTTCCTTTGTTTCTGCTTTGGTTCCGGCAAACATGAGCATTTTTTCAAGAATATGCGTTACCCATACAGAATCCTCCTGTATTGCCGTCAATGCCAAAGACACATTGGTGTTTTGACCGTGAGAAGCAAGCAGGTATTCCTCGAGTGCTTCAACATTTCCAGCAAGGTCGGAAAGCGGCCCCTGTATTTCCTGTGCGATTCCTGCCACAAGACCGCCGACAGACAGCATCTTCTCGTTTTGTGCTACCGTTTCCCGTATTTGCGCTTCATCGGTTATATCCCGGAACACCAGAACCGCCCCGGAAACAGCTCCGGCTCTTGTCCTGATCGGGGCAGACGAATCCTGTATCAGAAACTCTCTTCCGGTACGATTAACCAGAACAGAATGATCCGGAATTCCGACGGACTCACCGGTGTCAAGAACGCGTTGCAACGGACTCTTCAACGGTTCTCTTGTACCTTCAGTGAACAACCTGATAATCTCGTGTTCATGATGCCCTGACGCTTCAGAAAAACTCCACCCGGTCAGACGTTCCGCGACCGGATTCATCAGGATAATCCGTGAGTTGCCATCAACCGCAATAACCGCATCGCCGATAGAGGCGAGGATGGTACTGACGTTGTCCCGCTCCATCGCAAGAGTTTCCATCTGTTCCTGTATTGCATCCTGCATGACACCAAATGAACGGGCAAGGCCGGAAAGCTCATCCTGCTGTTCTGACGGCAGATACTTTGAATAGTCCCCATGGGCAATACAACCGGCGAGACGGTCCATATGGAGAATTCGGGATAAAAAACCTCTCCGTATCCAGAGAAGGGTAATAAGCAAAACCACTGTCAGCAATACCAGTGAAAAAAGAGACGAAAGAACAAACACCACATTATCACGTGCAATACGATCCCGAATTTGTGTGTGCAATACAGACATGCTTGACTTCATTTCATGGGAAATGACAAACAGGAGCGAAGCGGTCTGTCCGGGAACAACCGGCCTGTATACCGGTCCTTCTATCTCTAACAGGAATGTATCCAGAAGAATAAAAAAATCATTGCGTTTTTCCACAAGAAATCCGACAAGCGGATACACGTCCCGGTATTCGGAAAGACGCGCGAAACTGTCCGAAGCTCTGAACGAGTCTTCCTGCATGCGAAGCTGCTTCCAAACCCGTGAGTTTGGTGCTATATGCAGTTCGTCAAGAAGAAGCACCGTATTGTCCAGTTCTGTTATGGTACGGTGGATAATTTCCTGCAGTTCGCGGTTTCTTTTGAAATCCCGAAAATTATGAACCGTCAAAAGGAATGAAAGAAACATAATCACGATAACCATGATGAGCAACAGATTTATCTTTTTCCGTATGGTCATTGATACCGTCCCTTCACCGTATGATACTTACCCGCTCAGGGTATACCGCCTCAAGAGGCTGGTATTCTATACGGGAAAAAAAGGCGGACGCATCAAAGATCAGCCCTTCCCTTTCTGCGATCCATACCCCCTGTTGTTCCATGACCAAAAGAAGGCTTTGCGGCATCTCCAGCATGAAAAAGAAGTCCTTCCATTCTTCTTCAATCCGGGGAACAGGAATCATCAGACTCCTGGACACCAGATTCCGTGCTTCCCGGGGGTTCCTGAACATGAGTGTATAAGCATCGTTAAAACCCCGGAAAAGCCGGAGAACATCGTCCCGTGATTCGCGGGGAATTTCCTCCCTGGTAACAAGAAGCCAATATACGTCCACACCCATCTGGGCATTAGTGACAAGAGCATTCCCCCTGGTAAGAGTACGGGCTTCGTCAACATACGGCGGCCAGGTAAGGATTGCCGATACAGCTCCCGATGCAAGCGCTTCCGGAAGGGCGTCCTCCGTGTAGTATTGCAGCAAGACGCTGGAGGGATCTACCTCATGGAGAGCGAGAAAACGCAACAAAACAAACTCGGCGGCACTGTCTGGATTTATACCAATCACTTTACCGGCAAGCTCTGCGGGATTCTCTGCGAAGGCTGGATTCATGATTACGTACCGGCTCTGGTTACGGTTCAGGACAGCGAGAATACTGAACTGTTTGCCCCGGATATAATCCCGGGCAACAAGAAAACCCGGTACACAAACAAAGTCATAGGTTCCCTCATACAGACCGTCAAGCAGATGGAGGGCGGTCGGTTCCCGGGAGACCTTGACGGAAAGCCCGTTTCTTTTGAAGAATCCTTTTTCATCCGCTATGATGACCGGTGCTGCCTTTACATTTGAATTTACCCCGATATGGTATGAACCCGTCGGTTGTTCGGGGTCCCGGGAAGGCGTACAAGAAATACACAGCAGCAAAAGCAGGATGACGAGAGTTCCAACCCGGCAGAGAGAAGACGTCCCAAACGAGCCCGGCAACATTGCACCCACAAAAAACTCCTGTATACAGCGTGTTTGTATTAAGTGTAGGACACCGGGAGGGGGATTGCAATGCCGCGTTTGCCGGGAATGCCTGCGGTAATCGTCATAATCAGGAGCTGACGGCCAGATGGATTCCGGCAAAATTGACAGCAGTGAAAATAAAGCGGCGGCGGGCGGCGCTTCGGCGCCGGGCGGCGCTTCGGCGGCGGACGTCGCTTCGGCGGCGGGCGGCGCTTCGGCGGCGGACGTCGCTTCGGCGGCGCAGCGCTGCCCATGTCTAATTATTCAGTATTTGTTGTAAAAACTGCCTTGTCCGCTCATGCTCCGGCTCGGAGAACATCTTTTCCGGCGTCGCTTCTTCCAGAATGACTCCGTCATCCATGAAAAGCACCCGGTCAGCGGCCTCTTTTGCAAACCACATCTCGTGGGTTACCACGATCATGGTCATGCCGTCGTTGTTGGCAAGATCCTTCATGACCTGTACAACCTCACCGACCAATTCCGGATCAAGCGCGCTTGTAGGCTCGTCGAAGAGCAAAACCGACGGATTCATTGCAAGCGCCCGCGCAATGGCGACACGCTGTTTTTGCCCGCCGGAAAGCGTCGAGGGATAGACATCAGCCTTGTCGGCGAGCCCTACCTTGTCAAGCAATGCCCGGGCATGTTCTTCCGCTTCCCTGTGCGGCATTTTTCGCACCTGCAACGGACCTTCCATAACATTCCCGAGAACGGTCATGTGAGGAAAAAGATTAAAATGCTGGAACACCATTCCGATTTCAGTACGAAGCTTGTTGAGATTCCGGTTCTGTTTACGGATCTTCTTTCCGCGAAAGGAAATAGACCCCTTCTGGGCTTCTTCAAGAAAGTTGATGCACCTGAGGAAGGTACTCTTTCCCGATCCACTCGCGCCAATAATGACAACAACCTCTCCTTCCTCAATATCAAGAGACACACCCTTGAGCACATGAAGATCGCCGAACCATTTGTTTATGTCCTTTGCGGAAAGGATTGGATTTTTATTGTTTGTATTATCCACGGTCGCTCACCTTTAATCTTGTTTCAATCCGATGAATCACATAGCTGAGAACACCGGTCATGAGCAGATACCAGATGGCAACTATTACCAGCATTTCCATATACATGAACGACGACGCGCCCATCTGCCGTCCGCGGAGCAGAAGCTCGGGAACCGCGATGGTACTCGCAAGCGAACTGTCCTTGAGCGCGATGATAAACTGGTTGCCCAGTGGCGGAACCGCACGCTTGAACGCCTGCGGCAGGACAATCCGCCGCATGGCGCGGCTTCTCGTCATGCCGAGACTTCGCGCGGCTTCCATCTGGCCGTAATCAATTGACTGGATGGCGCCGCGAAAAATTTCGGCAATATACGCACCGTTATGAATTCCGAGCGCAATGACCGCCGAAGCAAGCGGCGGAACCGTCACCAGCGCCGTCATCCCGTAATAGATGATGAACAGTTGCAGCAACAGCGGGGTTCCCCGGATGATGAAGATATACACCGAAGCAAGTTTGTTCAGCGCCTTTCGCTTTGAAATCTTGGCGAGCGCCACCACAAGTCCGGTAATGATACCGGCGAGGATGCCGAGCGTGGTAATGTAGAGGGTATACCCCGCGGCGCTGGCAAACAGATGAAATTTCGCGGGTACTACAGAAAAGTCCCAGGGGAATAATCCCTCCATATTTGCTCCTTGCCGTTATTCTACGGTAATGTCCTGGCCGGGGAACCACTTGTTGCTGATCTTGGTGAGTGTTCCGTCAGAGCGCATATCCTGAAGGATCTTGTTTACTTCCGCGGTAAGCGGGCTGTCCTTCTTGAAGGCAATACCCATTTTCTCGGTGCAGAGCACCGAACCGGCGATGGTCAGTTTGTCACCGCCCTTCATCTTGCTCATGGCATTCAGACCGACGATACGGTCAGTAAGAACACCGTCGACCCGGCCGTTGATCAATTCCATGAGTGTCTGATTGTCATCTTCGTAGAGCTTTGCCCGGATACCGTACTTTTTGGCATCTTCCTCGAAGGTAGTACCGGTTACGAGAGCAACCGTGTTTTTCGCCGTTAAATCTTTGACACTGTTGATACCGCTATCCTTGCGCACGATAAGCTGCGGACCGGAATAGTAGTAGGGTGTAGAGAAGTCTACAATTTCGAGACGGGGGCCGGTAATGGCCATGGATCCAAGAATACCGTCGTAGCGGCCGGCGCGGAGTCCCTCGATAATACCGTCCCATGATGTGGTAACGTATTTGAGTTCTTTGCCCATTCGCTTGGCGATTTCCTTGGCAACGTCAACATCGAATCCGTCAACATCGCCGCTTTCAAGAATGAAATTGAATGGCGGATACCCGCCGGATCCTGCAAATGAAATGGTATCGGCGGCATCTGCCTTGCCGCCCGCGGCGAGCGGGAACGCTGCCAACAGCAATACACAAATGGATACGGTCACAATTTTGAAAAAGTTCATAGTACCTCCTGAACTTGGGAAAAAACTGACATATTAAGTATTTTAATGAAGTTGTCAGTTCCGACATACTTAAAATAATGTATAAGTTGGCAGTTGTCAAGAATTAGGGGAGGGTTCAGAAGAAAACGGGGTTATTCTTCGCGGTCCACGAAGGAAGAAACCGCGGTCACGGCACGGGTATCACCCACAAAGATTATGGTATCAAATGATTCGAGACGAATATACGGACCGGGAGAAAGGATGATCTTGTCACTCCGGCGGATTGCAATGACGGTTGCCCCGGTCTCCTGCCAGAACTGCAGTTCGCCGATGGTTTTCCCGATCACCAAAGAGTTCTCGGGTATGTCTATTTCATAGTTCCTGAACGGATTGCTCCGGGAAACCCGATCATCGGCTCCGGTTATCTCGTTTACGAGATCCATCATGGCGCGGGTTTGCTGAATATGTTCATGCATCAGTTTTTGAAGCTTCTTCCGGCGAATCTTTACATCGGTATATTCCGAAAAGCGCGTAACATATTGGGAGGCTTTTTCACGGGAGAGTACTACCGCACCGCTGTTATGCTGGACATCCACAACGCCCATGTCAGAAAGAAGCTTGAGTGAACGGCGAATGGTCTCGGGAGACACTCCGTATTCGGAGGACATGACCGAACGCCCGTAGAGTTTGGTATTCTCGGCGATCTCACCCCGCTCAATACGGGATGCTACATCGAGTGCAATCTGCATGTATACGGGAGAGGTAATCATCTCGCCGACATCAGTTGGTTCCATTGTTTTCAGTATATCATGACCTCAAGGAGCGGTACAGGGAGAAAGCAATCAGCCTATTCCCGCAAATGATTCCGCGTTCCGGAAGTTCGAGTACCGCTGTTCGTCCAGCGGATAATCCCAACAACCGCTGTAGTGCACAACCCGTCCGCCAAGACCGGTCTTGAAGGTATACAAGCCGTACATTGAATGG
>CAZQEF010000035.1:7102-7548 GCA_964592325.1 uncultured Treponema sp.
TTGGGATCGTTGTTCGGAGGAACCCCGAGAAGGTCGTAATAACGGCAACCCGCCGAACGGGCATCGCGGATGATCGTCCACTGCAATCCATAATTCGCCATGCTCTGACGGTTCTCAAGAGAAGTCCCCGCATACAGATAGTAGGCATTATCACCGTAGAATGCGGTTATTGCACCCGCAAGGAGCACGCCGTCTTTTTCCGCACCATACATCCTGAAGACCGGATCATCCGGTTCCCTTCCCGTAAGTGAAAAAAGTTTTTGAAAATACGAGAGCTTCTCATGAGACAATCCCTTGCGCCTGGCAGTATTCTCATACAACCAGTACCATACCGGCAGTTCTTCGGGATTCATCAGACGAAAGGATACACCGCTCCGGTATGACCGGCGCACACAGTTCCGGGTAGTTTGCCTCATGCGGGAAAGAAGTGTTTCGTCGTCAGCATC
>CAZQEF010000035.1:7558-8557 GCA_964592325.1 uncultured Treponema sp.
TATGGTCAAGAGCGGCCTTGCGAAGCTTCCGTTCCCCGGTACCACTGTTCATCCGGAGTTCCCGGAATACCGCCCGAGGGGCTCCTTTCCACTGACCGTTCATATAATAGGAAGAATCCGTAAAGGGTGAAGGCCAGACAGTGTCATAGCGGAGACATACGATCCCGGAGGGAAGGTGCGGAACAATGGCGTGCGAGAGTTTTTCCAGAAACAGACCGCGTTCTTCTTCCCCTACCGGGAGATCCGGAACCCGGGGAAGATATCCGTAGACAAACCCGGGGACTCCGGTACGGATATACACCGAACAGTAAAACACCCCGTCTGCGCTGGTTGCTGCAAGCGGAATCACTTCCTGACCGAGCTCCCGGCGGAACCGGGCCCAAAATTGCGTCTGAAACAAGCTGCGAGGCCGGAACACGACATCGTGGACCGGGGCGACCGTCATGTATCGTTCCCCCTACTTCCTTACGGGAACCCAGGCTGACGACGTATCGTTGACATCGTCCACCACAACAAAGCAGGCGGGATCCAGCGACCGTGCAAACGCAACCACTCCCCGCGCGCCCCGCCGCTTGATCTGCACAAAAACCATATTTACCGGACCATTTCTTCCGGAACCGTTGAAAACGGTGACCCGGTACCCCTTCTCGCGGAGCGCTATTGCCAGTTCTTCTCCGTGAGGTGTAAAAATGCGGACCGCCTGTTCACCGATCTTGAAAAATCCCTCGATACTGATACCAACCCAGGTTCCGGTCGCGAATCCGAGGGCAAACGCCAGGGCGGTTACCGGTTCGGAAATTTGTGACAGGACCCGCGATACGGCATACACCCAGATGAGCGATTCCGCGAAAGCGAGACCGAACGCGATGGCTTTCTTGCCACGAATTACCATGGCATGACGAAACGTTCCGAGCGACACATCGCACACGCGGGCGAGAAAGATGATACTGGCGGTAATAAGACTGGAAATGGTAATCACTGGATGGGGTCCTTCGTACT
>CAZQEF010000036.1:0-8524 GCA_964592325.1 uncultured Treponema sp.
CGGTCATTTTCAGCTGTATGCCCGCGGATTTAATGGCACAGATTCAGGTGACCGCAACAGCTGCCGCATAGAAAACTATACCCGTCTTGAAACCGAACTTCTGCGTGATAGCGACATTGACTTCATCGCGCCCCGTCTTCATTTTTCGGGAATTGCTTCGGGCGACGAAAAGAGTTGTATCATCCGCGGCTTCGGCGGAGATCCCGCAGCGGAGGCGCGCATGGAGTACGGCCGCCCCTCACGCGGGCGCTTCCCTGGCCGCGGGCGGTTGTACAGCAAAAATGGGGGTGATGCTGCCGGGCGGTTGTACAGCAAAAATGGGAGTGATGCTGCCGGGCGATTCCCCGGCGAAGACGCGGACGCCGACGGGGAAGCCGTCATGGGAGAAAACGCGCTTTCGAAATGCGGACTTGAGGTCGGGGAGTATGTAACCGTGCTCGCGGGCATGAATAGCGGAGGCATGAACGCGGCCGATTTTCTGATTACGGGCGCACGGAGCGGCTACGGCGAAAGCGACCGCATGAACGGCATGTTCATCGTTGCGGATCTTGCAGGTGTCCAGCAGCTTCTGGAAGCGCCCGACACTGTAGACACCGTCATCGTTCATCTTGCCGAAGGCGTTACAGCGGAAGAAAAGGAAGCCGCGATAACAGCTTATTGTGATCGGTACGATCTTGAATACCGGAGGTGGGATGAACTTGCCGTGTTCTATGAACGATCCCGTGAAGTTTTTTCCATGAACGAACACATCCTTACCGCGATAATCCTGGTCATTTCAATTTTCATAATTATCAACACCCTCTACATGGCATACCTGTCACGGATGAGGGAAATAGGAACGATGCGGGCCATGGGAACCACCAGGGGGCAGGTCGTCCGCATCATCCTCAATGAGAGTCTTGTTCTTTCCCTCGCCGGGTGCACGCTCGGCGTTGTGGCCGCGGGAGTTATAACCCTCGTGGTACGTGTTTCGGGCGGCATCTATCATCCGCCGACCGTCTTTAATGAAGAAGCATTTTATACCTTTATACAGCCTGACCCCCGCACCATTGCCGGTTGCTTCGTCCTCTTCCTTCTGGTTTCGGCCGTTGCCTCGCTGGTAATTGCCCTTCGCGCGTTCAAGTTCTCCATCGCGGATTGTCTGCGGTGGAATTAAAGGAGCTAATCTGATGTATTTGCGATTGGGTTTAAGAAACTGCTTCCGCCAAAAAAGAAAAACCGTACTTACCCTGCTTGCCGTAGCGGTCGGGTTCGCCTGCCTGCTGCTTGCGAAAGGATATGTACATTATTGCCTGTGGGGATTGCGGGAATCGATTATCAACGGCGGCGTGGGGCATTACCAGGTATACCGGGAAGGATACCGCGGGCAGGCGCATGGAGAAGGCTATGATTTCCTCATAACAGATTATAAAAAAGTCCTTCGTGATTTCTCGCTTATTCCCGGTGTCGCGTTTGTCGCGCCCCGGTTGTCGTTTAACGGCCTTCTCGTGAATGGTTCAGAAACCGCTACGGTATTCGGGTACGGCGGCTGGAACACGGAAGAGCGGAGTCTTCTCTCCTTTTCTTCTATAGAGGCAGGATCGTTTCCGGGTACCGATGATGCGTACGCCCTGCTGGCCGGTACCGGGGTCGCCCGGCGGCTCGGGACATCGCCTGGGGATACAGTAACGCTGTCCATCGCCATTCCGTCCGGTGCGGTGAACGCGGTCGACCTGGACGTTTCGGGCAGTATAAGCAACCAGCTGGAAGAACTTGAAAGCACACTGGCCGTCATACCGCTTGAAACCGCCCAAGCCTTGCTTGATCTCCCCGGATCAATTGACACCCTCATCATCATGCTTACAGAAACGTCCCTGATGGAATCCCTTGAAGGGGATCTCCGTTCATGCTGTCTCCGGCACGGTCTTGAGCTGCGACGCTGGGACGAACTGGTTCCGTACTATCAGGGCGCGAGCGCGTTTTACTCATCGGCTATGGACGTCGCCGGGATCGTGATTCTGGCAATTGTCGTGCTGTCAATTTTGAACACCCTGCTCATGGCGGTGTATGACCGTATGCGGGAATTCGGTACGATGCGCGCGGTCGGCACCCGGTCAACTCAGGTGCTCGCCATGGTGGGAACCGAAAGCGTTCTGCTCGCACTTGCCGGCTGTCTCGCCGGTTTGGCAATTGCCCTGGCTGCGGCAGGCGCGGTAAACGCGGCCGGAGGAATCCCGCTCCCGCCTCCGCCGGGAAACACCCGTGCGTACCGCGGCATGATCTATCTGGAATCAGCCGATGCAATCCGTTACGGGGAACTCTTCATTCTGGTCGCCGCCGTTTCATCTCTGGTTCCCGCGGTAAAAGCCGTGCGTATATCTATCGCTGATACCCTGCGCTGGATGTAGCAGGAAGGAGAAATACCGATGAAAAAATTGATAACCGTTGTATGCTTGTTGTGCGCAACTTTCGCCTTTGCGATGGATCCAGACACGATTCTCCGGCAGGCGGATGCCCGACGTGCTGTCGGGGACTCGTTCCGGTTCAGTATCGTCATAGAAAATTACGAGGACGACGTGTTATCCGACCGCGCGCTCATGAGCGGAAACGCGAAAGGCATGGACAAAACCATGGTGCAGTATGATGAGCCCGCGGACATGCGGGGACGGAAACTTCTCATGACCGGAGATGAAATGTTCATATTCATTCCCCGCACCCGACGTCCCGTCCGGCTTACCGCGTCGCAGCGCCTTATGGGGCAGGCGTCAAACGGTGACGTTTTGAACGTGCGCTTTCAGGCTGATTACACTCCCGTGGTGACCGGCGAAGAAACGGTTGAAACCGCTGAAGGTCCGGTGGAATGTCTCGTTCTGGAACTCACCGCAAAACGGAAGGGAACCGCCTATAACCGTATCGTTCTCTGGGTGGATCGTGACGGATTTTTCCCGGTACAGGCCAACTGTTATGCCCTGAGCGGAAAACTCCTCAAGACAGCCGTCTACTCACAGCGTAAGAAAATGGAAGGGCGGCTGATAGTAACAAAGGCCGTCCTCTACGACAAAGTAAAAACGGACTGTTATACCGTTATCGAGTTTCTCGATATGGCGGAAGAGGAGATAAGAGACAATCTCTTCAATAAAGAATACCTCCTCAGGATGTAACGGAGCGGAGCGTGGAAAAGAGCACATGGTTGGCGGTTATTACTATTTCAATCCTCGCCGTTGCGGCTGTACCGCTTCGCGCTGAAGTGCCGTTCGGGGACGGAACCGTTTCCGCGAGTATGGAGTCAATACAGCGTTTTGTTTCATACCGGACCCCGCTCAATCCTGATAATGTATTCGGCGCCGATGAAGGATACCTCGGTTCATTCCGGTACGCCGCCGGATATGAAGTCCGTGGAGAACGGTTTTCATTTTCTCTGCATGATTACGGCACCTTCGCGGCGGACGATAATCCCGACGGACGGAACCGGGTAGCGGAACTCTTCGGCACCGTCTGCCTTGGCGAAGTTTTTTTCGACGCGGGAAAGAAACGGATAAATCAGTCCCCGGCGTATTTTATGTCGCCCATCAATTTCGTACTGGACGATTACCGGGAGTATGACCTTGCGTTCTCCGAGGGACGCGTCATGCTGAACCTCGAATGGTTTTCCGGAATCGGATTTATCGGTCTTTCATATTTGCCGCGGCTGGATTTCCCGGGAAACGTGGAGCGGTATGTCTCATCATCCCAAAAACAGCAGGCGCTCGCACGGTATGAAATCTCCGGATCTGCCGGATCAATCGGTCTTGCGGTATCCCGTGACGACCGCTGGAGATTCGGCGTGCAGGGTTCACGGACGTTCGGACAGTACACGGAAGCCCATGGCGAACTTGTCTGGGATGAAGATGAAAAATTGAAGAGCGTTGCCGGTGTGACCGCGAACTTTTCCCGGGTTTCTATTATCGCGGAATACTGCTACAACCAGGCCGGCCTTTCCACTGATGAATGGGAAGATGAACAGGACCGCTACCGCGCGGCGGCGGACGCCGACCCCCTTGCGGGAATATCACTCTACACCCTGGGTATGGCGTATAGCCGGCTAACGGGAAACAGCGGATATAACGGACGGCACTACGCGATGGTCCGCGTTTCCAACGCCGCGACCGGAGACTGGGATCTGTCATGCACCGCGTGCATGAACCTGCAGGATGCGGGCACGGTGCTCGTGCCTGCAGTCGCGTATTCGGGATGGCACAATCTCATTATGACCGCGCGTGTCAGGCGGTGCCTGGGATCGCAGTGGTCGGAATACATGTTGTACGGTGAAGTGTGGAGCGGTGAACTTTCTGTAGAGTTGTGGTTCTAAAAAAAGATATACAAGGAGATGATATGAAAAAGAAACTGGTTTCGATGGGACTGTTGCTGGCTGTTTTTGGGAGCGCCGTGTTTGCCACGGATCTCGAGGAATGTTTTTGTCTCAATGATTACTTCAATAAAACCCCGCAGGAAACGCACGCGAAGATAGACGAGTTTGAAAAGCGCCTTGCCTCAAACAAGAATGACTACTACTCGTATCTCGCGCTCGCCGTGCTTTATTCCGCACTGTCCTCTCCCATGGATAACCCGGAAAAGGGCGCGTCGAAAAAAATTGTGGAGTACAGTGAAGCGTTTGAGAAGAAGGAAAAGAATAATCCTGTAGCCATGACCTACTACGGACTTGGCTGCTCCCTTGTGAGCCGGGATTCACGGAATCCATTTACTCAGCTCAAAATGGTAAAAAAAGCCATCAGAATGTTTGACGATGCTGTCGCACGTTCCGTCGGGCAAAAACACCACTGGTTTGTGCGGTACATGCGGGGGAACTTTTATATCAATCTTCCGTCTTCTTTCGATAAACGGGAAGAAGCCGAAGAAGATTTCTTCTATACAAGAGACTACTATTCGTCGCATACCAGCATTGAAGGCTATATGTGCAACGCGTTCTTCTATCTGGGTGAAATTGAAAAGACGCGGGGTAATCTTGACGCCGCGGTCGGCTGCTGGAAGGAATCAGTTGCCATAAACAACCGGCTTGCCCTCGATGCGCGGGAAGGCGCGCAGGCAGAAGAGCGGTTAAAGATTTTCGCGGATTGATAAAGACTGAGGCAGCGGGCGCCATGGAGGGCGAACTACGTTCCGCGGAGCCGCCGCGTGTGAACGACCTTGCCGGGGCGAACTAATCAGCGGGGAGCTAAGCACCCCGCCGGGGGTGATCAACTGTCGCGGGGTGATGACCCGCTGATTTCTGTCCAGGGATTCAGCACTCTGGCTGGAGTTCCCTCGTAGTCCCGGGTGTTTCTGGTAACGAGTGTGCAACCGAAACGGAGGGCCGTCGCGGCGAGCATGGAATCGAGAACGGGGAGAGGGTGCCCTTCCTGTTTAGCTTCCGCACAGAGACTCCCCCAGCTCATGGCGCATTCCGGGTCAAAATCAAGGAATCGGGTACTGTACATTTCCAAAAGACGACTAAGCCAGATAAGCAGATGATGTTTTTTACTCCCGGCAGGGAGTCGTTCTATACCTTTACGGAGTTCACCAACGGAGATTGTGCTGATAAAGAGTTCCTCCTCGTTTTGTTCGGAAAGCCAGGCTACTACACGGGCATCTGGTGTGGGTTTGATCGTTTCGGAAAGAATGCATGTGTCCAGAAGATAGTTCATAGATCAACCGGTCTCCCGTAGTCGTTCTGGCGGGTACAATCAAGTTCCGCTTTTGGCGCCGAAAAGAGAAACTCAAGAAAGGACGACGTTTCGCCGTTAAGTTTGCGGTAATCCTCCTCCCGGATCAGCACAATGGTTTCTTTTCCGCGTCGGCTTACATACTGGGGTCCCGAAGAAAGAACCTCGGAAAAAAGCTCGCTGAATCGCGCTTTTGCGTCCTGTAATTGCCATCGTTTAGCCATTTTCCCTTCCTTCATAATAAGCATAAACAGGTCAGACTGACCAGTCAAGAGAATTGCTTTTTGAGAAATGGTTTGCAGTGAAATAACAGGTGTACTATGCTTTCAGTATGAAACGATTTATGATTCTCTTATTCATTACGATTCTTCCCGCGCTGCTTTTTTGCCGGGATTCAGGCTATGTCACTATCACCCCGGTCGAGGCGCATTCCCTGCTTATAGAGGGGGACCCGCTCCTTCTTGATGTACGCACACGCGGCGAGTACGAAGCACAGCATGTTCCGGGGTCCGTTCTCATCCCGCTTAACGAGCTCCCGTCCCGTCTCGAAGAAATTGCTGACTATAAAGAACTGGATGTTCTCGTTATGTGCCGTTCGGGAAACCGGAGCCGTGCCGCGTCACAAATCCTGGTGGATGCCGGGTTCACATCCGTCTATAACATCGACCGCGGTATTATCGGCTGGGTGAAGGAAGGATTCCCGGTAGAAGAGGGAGACTGAGGCAGCGGGCGCCATGGTGGGCGTGCGCAACCTGCGGTTGCGCTATCCACGCGCGGAGCCCGGCGATGTGCCTTTTGCACATCGCTGGAGGAACCGTTGCACACAACGGTTCCTCACCGGGTAGCGATCGCCACGGCGGGCGAAATAATCAGCAGGGAGCTAAGTACCCCGTCGGGGTGTTCAACTGCCACGGGGAGCTAAGTACCCCGCCGGGGTGTTGTACTGCTACGGGGAGCTAAGTACCCCGCCGGGGTGTTCAACTGTCGCGGGGTGTTTACCCGCTGACCGCAGTCCTCACAGTTCGAGTAAATCGAGCACGTATGTTTCCACCTTGCGGTTTTCACCTTCATGGGGAAAGTCATGGATGTGCAGCGCCGGGTTAAAGTTGAGTTCGATGATTCCGTAATTTTCTCCGGTCGGTTCAGCGCCAATATCGGTAACCATCATGTCGACTCCGCAGATTTTCGCGCCGACCGCGGCCGCGGAAGCCGCGGCGATATCATTGTAGCCGGGATGCATCGTATCGGTAAAATCGATACTGTCGCCGCCGGTAGAAATGTTCGAGTTTTTTCTGAGGTATACAACCTCGCCATGTCCCGGAACCGAGGAGAACGATAATCCCTGCGTCCTCAAGAAACGCGTTTCCTCATCGTCTTTTCTCAACCGTTCGAGCGGACTGTGGTATCCTTTGCCGCGTCGCGGATCCGTGTTCTTCACGTCAATAAGTTCGCTTATCGTCGATTTCCCGTCTCCGGTTACATTCGCGCTCACGCGGTGGAGTACCGCGCGGACGATTCCGTCGATAACGAGAAACCGGTATTCCTTTCCGGTTATGTATTCTTCAACGAGGACGCAGGTGTCCTCGGCAAAGGCGGCCCTGCCGGCTTCCAGAAAATCGTCATCCGTGAACGGCGCTTCAAGGATCACAACAGCTATCCCGAAGTTCGTCGAATTCGGTTTTACGACGATGCTCCCGCGGTCTTTCCAGTAGTCCCTGTCCGCTTCCATTTCTGCCAGCGAATGATAATCCCTCCCGGCGGGAACCCGGATTCCTGCCTCTGCAAGAATCTGTTTGGTTACCTTTTTATTTTCCATGATGAGCGGAGTAATATACCGGTCAGCCGAACTTCGCGTCGCCTGTTGTATATATTCTATCTTTCCGCTTCCTGCAATGCGTATAAGATTCGCGATCCGGTCGAGCACCTCAACCGTGTGCCCCCGCCGCAGCGCTTCACGTATGAGCATCTGAGTGGAAAGCTCAAGATCCTCATATCCCGGAACGGACCATTCATGCGGTGATTCCATAACACTCTCCTCTAGTACACGTAGCAGTTTGCGCGATCATCGCGCCGTAGCCTGACCAGTCCTGTCCGCTTTCCTTGTACTCCCGTGCCAGTGCGGCCGCCGGTGTGTCGCCTGCATGCGAAAAACGACGGGAGTACGATGAAAGAGTCTCCTCGTAGTCGAGACCGGTTTGCCGCGCGAGCGGGGCAAGAGATGCGAGTCTTCTGAGGAGCGAAGCAAGGTGGACGTTGTCGGCGGCTGAATCGAACGGATCGCTCAGCGCGGCCGCGTCCGCCCGCTGCAATGTTTCGCCGACTCCGTTGCCGCTTGGCGACGACGGTCGTAAAAGACCGTCAAGGATGAAAAGGTGGGCAAGACGGAGCGCGCCTTCGGATACGCCGGTCGGCGTGAACGGATCAATGTCCATGAAACGCAATTCAATATATTCAATACCCTTTCTTTGCAGCGCGCCGAGGGTGGACTCCCCTTGGGCGGGAATCCGCTTGAGGCGTATTGGTGCATAGAATTCTTTTTCTTTTTGAAAGAAACGGCTGTTCATCTGTATCGCCTTTCCGTCCCGCACAAGACCAAGGTTCCGGAACGTGATCGACTCGGTATTCATTCCGCGCTGAATGCCCGCAAGATGCCCGTCAATGGAAGAGAGATCGAGAAACGGGCGATACTCCGTCCGCGCGTAGCCGAGAGGACTGTTACGGACCGAGTAGGCATACGACATTACGGGCGCCGTCACGTTCGCGTCAAAGGGCGTGGCACCAAAGAGCATGACGAATGAGGGAAGATCATCAAAAAGATTTCTGACAAGGCGGAGATAATACGCGTC
>CAZQEF010000037.1:0-1781 GCA_964592325.1 uncultured Treponema sp.
GGTCCGTTTCGTCCGCGCGCTCTCAGTCGCGTCGCGCGGTCCCTCATACGCCGGTTTCCGTCTACTCGTCTCCGTCAAAGCCTGTGAAGGCAAGGATAAGAAAGTGCGGGGGAGATGTCAAGTAGCACGGGCAAATGGTCTGTATTTGTGTAGAGATAATTTACTAATTCTATTATTCACAGAACATTGGTCGTTACTCTCATGCTATACTCTACCTTGCACTGCATTTCAGGAGGTTTTCATGATGCATCGTCTGTCCGGACTCTCCCGACTTTTCTTTTTTCTTTGCGCGTTCTTTGGTTTATTTTGCGCGCATAAATCAGTTACCGCGGAAGAAGGAATACCGCAGATGCCGTTTACAAAGGGTGTGAATATATCGGGCTGGTTTGAAGTTCCGGAAGCGGGACAAATCCAGATAAACATGCACGACGCTGAGGATTTTACCGCACTCAAGGCCCTCGGCGTTGATGTGGTCCGTCTGCCGATCAATCTGCATCCCATGACGTCAGGCGCGCCTGACTACACGATAGATCCGCTTCTTTTTGAATTCCTGGATATCGCCATTGACCGCGCCGAAAAGGCCGGATTGTATATCATAATCGACAATCATACGTTCAATGCTTCCATACCGACAGAGGCTTCCGTGGAAAAACCCCTGCACAAGGTGTGGGCACAGATCGCGGAGCGGTACCGCGACCGGTCTGACCGTATTGTGTATGAAATACTCAATGAGCCGCATGTAATCCGTCCGTCAAAATGGGCGAAAATACAGGGACGGGTTCTTGAAACGATCCGTTCCATTGACGACCGCCATTGGGTTATTATCGGCGGGGCGGACTTTAACAGCTATCGCCAGCTGGATAGTCTTCCAAAATATACGGATGACAAAATCCTGTATACGTTTCACTTTTATGACCCGTTCATCTTTACCCATCAGGGGGCGTCCTGGACCGAGCCACCGCTTACCCCGCTCGCGGGTGTTCCGTTTCCCCCGGACGCGGGCCCCATTCCGAATGTGCCGGATGAGTTGCGTGGTTCATGGGTTTCTTCAACGCTTACAAGCTACCCCCGTGACGGAACGTCCGAAAACCTTGAAAAGGCTATTGAAATAGCGTACAAGTTTGCCAAAAAACGGCAGGTTCCGGTATTTTGCGGGGAACTGGGTGTGTACCTTCCAAACAGCGATGCTGATGCCCGGGCTCGCTGGTATTCTGTTGTCCGTCCTCATCTTGAGAAACGTGGTATTTCCTGGGCTATCTGGGACTGCTTCAAGTGGTTCGGCTTTTTCAAACCCGGGGCAGGTACCGATTTTAATTCTGATCTTGATACCGGTGTGACCGCAGCCCTCGGCCTGACCGCGCCCGAGCAGATCGTCCGGCCGGTACAACCGCACTCAACAGGCTTTGTCATCTATGATGATTATCCGGCTAAAGGAATTCGCTATTCCGGCTATAGTTCCTCTGAAGGAAGCATCAGTCTGTATGAGAAAGATAGTGTGCATGGAAAATACGCAATCAGAATGGCAAATCTTGACCGGTACAACCATCTGGCCTTCATATTTCCGGATCCGCAGGACATGACTACCCTGGTTCGTGAGGGGTATGAATTGCAGTTTTATGCCCGTACCACTGCCAAAGACGCCCGCTTTGACGTCCGTTTTGTCAATCCCGACACCACTCCTGACGATATGCCCTGGCGCATGTCCGCTACCATTGATTCCTCAATGCTCCCGCCGGACGGAGAATGGCAGCACGAGTTTGAAACGGGCTTTGAATATGACG
>CAZQEF010000037.1:1791-8437 GCA_964592325.1 uncultured Treponema sp.
TGGCATCTCGTGCGCATCCCTCTTTCTGCGATGTTCAAAACCGGAGCCTGGAAAAACGGATGGTTTACCGATACGGAGAATTCCTTTGACTGGTCCCGTGTTGTACGGTTCGAAATCGTTCCCGAGCATCATGATTTCAACAGCATGGAATTTATGTTTGACGAGATTGTGATCGCAAAGTAATATCGTATCCATGCCGGAAACCGTGAAAGAAATCAAAACGCAGAAGGACAGGAACGCGTGCATCCAGCTCTGCAAGACCTGTTTTGGCTCTGATATGACCTGGCAGGATGTCATGTTTCCCCTGCCGGGTACGGGAAGTTACTCGATGGGGCGGTTCTCCGGCGGGCGCCTCAAGCAAGCCGCCGGATCCGTCGGCATGGACATGCATTATTTCGGAACCGTTTTTCCGGTATCCGGAATTTCCGCCGTTGCTTCCGATCCGGCTGACCGGGGACAGGGCGGTGTTCAGGAACTGCTCACCGACATGCTGAAACGCGATTTCCACAGCGGCCGCACCCTGTCGTTCCTTTATCCATTTAACCATTCATTTTACAACAAGACCGGGTTCGGTTCTCTTTCTGATTGTGCAGGTTACGAGTTCGCTCCTGAAAATATAGCAGCCGCCGATCCTGAAGGCCAGTGGGAACCGCTTGACTTGACGGCAAAGACGCATCGGGAAATGACGGCACTCGTAAACAGCTGGGGAGAGAAGTATAACGGAACCGTGCTGTGGTCGTTCAAGCAGCACGCGCATGAGAAGCGTTTAGCCGCGCACTACGGAACGCAATACTACCAGTATCGCCGGGAGGGAAAAGCCCGGGCCTGGCTCGGGTTTTCCCGCTCACATGAGGCCGGGCAGGAGATCCTGACCCTGTACAAGACGGTCTGGACCGACGCTGAAAGTTTCCAGGCGGTATTTTTTTTTCTTTCACGGTTCCGCTCTCAAGTCTCCCGTATCAGGATTCGCCTGCCGGAAGATATTCCTGTCCGCCTGCTCATGAAAGACGCGCACATCAACAGAACCGGAAGCGCCATCTGGATGGGGCGTCCCCTTGATGTCGCGCGGGTACTGCAGGCAAAACTGGATTATGAGGGGAACGCCCCGTCGTTTGCCTTTTCTCTGGAAGACCCGGTGCTGGCAGAAAATACCGGAACGTACCGGGTAATTGATGGTCGTGTTCACCGGGAGGCTGGAGTGACCGCCCCCGTTATACCATTTCATCTCGCGTCATCGCTTATGCTCGGGGGAACGTCCCTCCGCGCGCTTGTCGATGCCGGCATTCTCGCCGATACCGGTTTCGCTCCGGAGATGTATGCAAGCTTTACCCGTTACGAGGATATTTTTGTTTCGGAAATGTTTTAGCATCTTCTTTTATTTTCCGTGATGGAAAAATATCCGTCCGTCGATATTCTCCCGGCGGCAAAATGATCTGATTTCTTCCTCAACGACAACCCAGTAGTCATTTTGTTTTCCGTATATGCGTTCATATTCGGGAACAAGTAACGGATGTTTCGCTGAGAGCCATTTCATGACAGAGTCCCGTATGCTTCCCGACATATTCAGATTTTCTAACATGTAAAAATCAGTAAAAGACCGGGTTTCCTCAATTATCCGTTTCCAGTCGGTCAGCCCGGGCAGGATGGGGCCGATAAAGACATAGGTCCGTATCCCGGCGTCATGCATTGCCTTGAGTGCGGCGATCCGGTTTGAAACCGATGACGTGCCGGGTTCGATTTCTCTTCGCACCGAGTCATCCAGTGTGGTTATGGTGAGTCCCGCCTCGCAGAACTCAAACTTCTTCAGGATATCGATGTCCCGGACAATGAGGTCGCTTTTGGTCTGGATGCCCACGCGGGGTTCAAGGGATACGAGTTTCTCAAGGATGCGCCGGGTGAGCCGGTATTTTTCTTCCTGGTGAAGGTAGGGATCGGTAACCGATGAAAGGAAGACCGACTTCCCCCGGTACTTGCCGCTTTTCTCCGGAATCAGATCAGGCGCGTTCAGTTTCACATCGACAAAGCTGCCCCATGGCTCACTGTGTCCGGTAAAGCGTTTCATGAACCGGGCGTAACAGTAGCGGCAGGCATGGGAACAGCCGGTATAGGGGTTTATCACATAGTCAGCTTCGGGAAGGTTCGATTTGGTAATGATGCTCCGGGCGGTTATTTCTGTGACAATCATAAATGTTTTCCGGAACCGGAGGATTCGTTTATTATGACCATGCGTGCGGTCATTCTACAAACGCATGGCTGGCGATACGGAATTCCTCCTGTGAAGGCCTGAATCCTTTCTGCTTCAGGGGGAATGTCTTGTCAAATTCTTCTGCTTTCGCGGAGTCAAGTTCATATACGCTGCTCGGTATGAATTTCCACTGATGGTCATTCAGATACCCTTTCTGGATTTCAATGGCAAGCATGCTGTAGGGGAATCGGCCGTTCTCGTCGCTGATGTTGAGGCTTTTTGCCCCCACAAATCCGTATTTGCAGTAATTATAGGGATGACCGTAAATAACGACGACCTTGTGGCCTATATTCATTGCCTGCCGGAGGGAATGCTGGATGAGGGAGGTTCCCACTCCTTTGTGCTGAAAAGACGGAAGTACGCTCACCGGGCCGAAACTGATGACATCCAGGCGTTCTCTGTTTTCATTTTCAAGGGCTGCCTTCGCGTACATGATGTTTCCTACGATTTTCCCGTCAACCAGGGCGACGTAATCAAGTTCGGGAATAAAGTCTGCGTGGGATCGCATGACATGTATCAGATAGTGCTCGTCGCACCCGGGGAAATGAATGTCCCAGAACGCTTCGCGGGTAATTTCTTCAACCTTGCGGTAATCACTCTCGTTTTCAAGCCGTATATCAATATCCATTGTTTTCCTCCGGATGTCTTCGTGCTATAGTCGGTATTGTCATTTTACATCATAAGAGGTGAAATTGTGAACAAGAAAAATGTGTGTATTGTGCCGGTTTTTCTGGCAACGCTTTTGTTTGCCATTACCGGCTGTTCAAAAAAAGTCCCCCCTGTTGATACCAGCGGATTGGCTCCGGCCATGACGGTGGCGGGAACCGAACGGATTGCCTTTCCGAGCAATCTGCTTGACAAGGATATGGGCTTATACATTCACCTTCCCGCCGGATATGACAGTTCAAAACAGTATCCTGTGGTCTATCTGCTGCACGGATTCGGAAACTCGGAGATTGAATGGTTCGAGTATCACGGTCTGCATACTCTTGCGGATACCATGATCACGGAAGGTTCTGTCGCGCCCATGATTCTTGTCGCAGTACAGATGGACAACAGCTGGGGCGCCGATACAGGAGAACCAAAACAGCTTTCAACCAATCCGCGAAATTCCCTCTACAGCGGGCCGTATGAAACGTATCTGGTTCATGAGGTTATTCCGGTTGTTGAACAGCGGTATCCGGTCATGCGTGAGCCTGAAGGCCGGGTAATTGCCGGTATATCCATGGGCGGTTTTGCGGCGCTGCACATCGGCCTCAGAAATCGGGATGTGTTCGGTTCCATTGCCGCGCACAGCCCGGCCCTCCGGGGCTCACAATTTCCTGACTGGTTCCTTTTTACACCCGATCATCCGGCGGACAAGAATGACCCCATACTTCTTGCAGGGAAACTGAAACAGAAGAAGACCCGTCTCTGGCTTGATTGCGGAGAAAATGACGGGCTGCTTCCCGGCGTAGAGGAAATGAAAGCGGCTCTTGAAAAAAATGGCTGGCATATTGAATATTCCACGCAACCGGGCAGGCACAATCAGGATTACTGGCATCCCCGGCTTCCTGACTATCTCGCTTTTTATGGTGGAGCTGCCCGTTAGGGGTTTTATTTTCCAGAGTTCTGTAATTAACACCGGTAACGGGAATCTCTGTTGCCGGTGTTTTATTTTTTTATATGACAATTGGCCTTGACTTTTTTATTCCGTGTGCTATCCTGCTGAACATATGGTCATAATATGACCATAGGTCAGAATATGACCTGTTTATGATTTTGGGGAGAGGACATGGGAATTACGGAGAGAAAAAAGCGCGAACGCGACGTGCGTCGGCAGATGATTCTGGATTCAGCCCGGGATATTATCCTTGAGCATGGAGTTGAATCTGTCCGTATGTCAGAGATTGCGCGGGAATGTGAGCTCAGCAAGGCGACGTTGTATCTCTATTTCAAGAACAAGGAAAGCCTTCTCGAGGCCATTTTTGAAGAGGCGGTCAGTTCATTCATCGAGTACACGGAAGCCCGTATCGCAGAGAATGATTCCGGAATTGATGCGATCCGTACGCTCTGGAAGTGTTATCTGGATCGTTTCAGGGATTCAAGCGATATCTTTGTTCTCATCGGCATAAAAAACTTTATTGCTCCAAGTTTTCCGTTGCTTCATGACACGACGGATATAAACTCACGGAAAGCAGGCGGGAAAATGATCAGCCTCCTTCAAAATGTAATTGAGCACGGCATACGGGACCGGACTCTGGAAACTCGCTTTGATGCGAAGACGCTCTCGAGAACGGTATTGATTGTATCTTCCGGCATTGTGGACAATGTCGCCCGGCTGCCCCGTGATGTACGGAACATGAGACTGGTTATTGACGAAATGCGGCGTGTCTTCGAGATACTCCTGCGAGGCATGGCGGGACCCGACGTGGATCGTTCGCAATTGAATCTGTCTGATTTGTAAAGGGAGAATATACGTATGAAACGAATGTATCGGCATCCGGGGCTTATCATCGCTGTTATCATGGCCATTACGCTGTTTTTTGTCCTGCAGTTTCCGAAGATGAAACTGGACAACAATAATTACCGTTTTGTTCCCGAGCATGATCCGGCGCGTCTCGAAGCAGAAGCCATAGATGATGATTTTGGCAGCCAGGTAATTATTCTGGTCGGTATTGAACGGCAGTTCGATTCCGTGTTTGATCCGGATTTTCTGGGGCGCATGCGCGAATTCGATCAACGTATCAGCTCGCTCGACAAGATAGATGAAGTGAGCTCTCTCGTTTCAACCGACTTCATAACGGCCCATGGGGATTCAATCGTTGTTGAGCCGATTGTATCCGAATCCTTTACGGGAAGCCCGGAAGAGATTGAAGAAGTAAAGAACCGGGTTCATTCCTGGGAATTGTATGACTGTGTGCTTGTTTCTGATGATGAGCGTTCCACACAGATGCTTGTTTCTCTCGATCTGGACTCGGATGAAGCAGGCGGCGAAGAGAGTCTCGCCGTCCTGAAAGATATACGGGCCATTTCGCACGAGATTTTCAACGATGGTTCAACAGTGTATTTTGCCGGTCTTCCCGTTCTCAGCTCGGATATCAATTCTGCGATGAAGTCAGACCTCCGCACACTCATTCCACTCGTTATTCTCGCGGTTCTTGTCATTCTGCTGCTTTCGTTCCGGCGCGCAATTGCCATTATCCTTCCTCTGACCACGGTAGTCATTGCCACGATATGGTCAATCGGCGCCATGCCGTTATTCGGTGTGCAGTTATCGATACTGTCAACCGTCCTGCCGGTCATACTTGTCGCGGTAGGAAGCGCTTACGGCATTCATGTGGTAACGCACTATCTGGACGACTGTGCCGGAAAAACCGGGATGACAAAAGAGGAGCATGATCTGCTTGTGCTCAAGGTGATACAGACAATCGGAAAACCGGTAGCGCTTGCGTCATTGACCACGTTTGTGGGATTTGTCTCATTCTGCTTTACCTCTGTTCTTCCGATACGGGAGTTCGGATATTTTTCAAGTTTTGGCGTGATCGTTTCGTTTGTTGTTTCCATAACCTTTATTCCATCCGTCCTGCTGCTGCGCGGTCCGAAGCCCCTGCAGCGTTATTCGGAAAAGCAAAAAACGCGCAAGCGGGGAATGCGGTCGGATGGAAAAGATCCGCTTTCCGACGCAATCGCCCGTACTTTTACCGCCATAACACGCAAAAAGCGCGTGGTTGTGTTCTTTTCCATTGCGCTTGTAGTGTTTTCTCTTTACTCAATACAAAACCTTGTCATCGATAACGTTCTGGTTGAATATTTCAAGGGGGATGCGGATGTTGCGCGGTCTGACCGCTTTATCCGCAGTGAGTTTGCCGGAACAAAGACGGTCAATATTGTTGTCCGCGCAGATGATACACTCACGCTTCTTCATCCGGATGTTCTGACCGCCATGGACGGTCTTTCATCCTATCTCGTATCGAATGTGCCTTCCGTGGGCAAGGTTATGGGATTCACTGATCTCATAAAGAGAATCAACCAGGTATACAATGCCGACGAAGATCCTTCGGGGATTCGTCCGGTCGCGGCTGCCGTTCCGGTTTCCTCCGACGATGATCAGGCATTCGGATTTGGCGATTCCGAAGATGACGGATTCGGGTTTGGCGATTTTGGAAGCTTCCCGGCTGAAGACGAAACCACGACAGGTATTGATGGTTCGGATCCGGTACAGAATGATGGTGTGAAATCTCCCGGGCAGGAGAGACTGACAAGAACCGAATTTATTGAATCACTTGATATGGCCATCAAACAGAGCCGTACGGAAAAGGTATGTGTTCGCGACCTGGTACAGGAGATGAAAAAATCGGTCAATTTCGAAGGAACTGCCTATTATGAAATACCTTCGGATCCGGCCCGTTACGGAAAACA
>CAZQEF010000038.1:0-3055 GCA_964592325.1 uncultured Treponema sp.
ATACAGTATCATATGTCAAGCATTATCATCATAAGCAAGTTCATGAAGAGCATCATGGGGATACAGTACGCCGATGGTCGTATGAACCGCCCGCTCATAATCCGGGCCGAACACAACCGGTGTATCTGCAGGCATGAATTCGGATATAACCTGCCGGCACGCACCGCAGGGACTGACCGGATAATCGGAATCGGGAGTGGCAACCGCAATTGCGGAGAACTGTTTTTTTCCTGCAGATATGGCCGCATATATGGCGCTGCGTTCAGCACAGTTGGTTAATCCGTACGACCGGTTTTCCACATTCACGCCGGTTATTACAGAACCGTCCTCAAGAAGCAACGCTGCGCCAACCCGGAACCGGGAATACGGAGCGTACGCATGTGCGGCTGCGTCAAGAGCCTGATCGAACAGGGAACGGTATTCTATTGCTTTTTCCATACAGCTATTATACCATTGTAAGCCATGAACATCAAAGGAAATCTCAAGTACCTGCTAGCCGGATCAATTGTATTTCTTCTTGTCTACCTTTTTCTCGCTGCGGTTCCCCTTGGCCCCGATTTTTATTTTGAGCCGTCATGGGTACGACAGATTACCATTGACCCGGAACCGGATGAAAATTCCCGGAAAGAATCATTTCCCGAAACTGCAGTGCCTTTCCGTCTCGGCAGTATTTTCGGATATTTTACTCCTGACGGAGCACTCCGTATGGCCCGTGAGTCGGCAGAACGGATTGCAATTTCACCGCTTGGCTGGACAACCTATCCGAATAACGCACAGAAGACCACAGTTTCCTTTACTGACGGTTCTCCTGATACAGAAATTACCGTTCCCGGATACGTGCATCTTCATAAAGAGCGCATGTACCTTTTTCATCCCGGCGGAAACCGGATCAGTGCTGTTTCAGAAAATGCGGACATCCTCTGGACCCGTGAACATACCGCACCGATAACCGCATTCAACTCTTCCCCCGCCGGAACAATAATCGGCTATGCCGACGGTAATCTGACAGCAGTATCGCCAACCGGCGAAGTGCTCTTTACATTCTGGCCGGGAGGCAGCGATTACCAGGTAGTGCTTGGAACCGCAATATCGAACGATGGAGAGCTTATTGCCTGTATCAGCGGTATTGACCGGCAGCGCTTCATAGTTGCCCAGCGCATGAGCAACCAGTACCGTATTCTCTTTCATGCGTATCTTGACGGAAATCTCAGACGTAATGCATACATCAATTTTGAACAAACCGGAAGGTATGTTTTCTTTGAAACGGCAAAGGGCCTGGGGGTTTTTGACAGCAAGGAAATGGAATCACGTATCCTGCCCATAACGGGAAGCATCATTGCAACCGGCGATGACACGGCCGGAACTGTCTTTACGGTACTATCTGAAAAGGACGGGATATTTACCCTTTCTGCCATCGAGAAACCGGATCATATCGTTGGATCCACCAGTTTTGTCGGCTCCGATGCGTTTCTTGTCCAGCAGGGAACTACCCTCTTCCTCGGCGTTGACCGTTCAGTCATGAGAATTGATATACGGGGGTTTGAATGACCAAAACACATAAAGCAGCAGCCATGCTTTCCGTCGCCGTCCTCTCCTGTGCCGTTGCCTTTGAATGGCCTGTTTCAAACAGCAAACCCCGGAGCCTTTTTGCACAAAAGTCGGGTGAAACCATAGAGTACGGTCTTGTCCTCGACAAGGAGGACCTGGTCCGTACTGCGGGCAATGGAACGGTCATCATGACTCTTGCAGCGGAACCGACTCCTGCAGGATTTCCCTGCGCCCTGGGGAATATGGTCATTGTTGCACATGATGAAGGACTGATAACGATATATGGCAATCTGGATTCCGTTGACCGGATAGAATCACAAAGTGCAGTCGAAACAGGTACTATCGTTGGCGAGACGGGAAACACCGCATGTTCGGATGAAGGAACGCTGGTGTTCCAGGTAGTTGACCAGGTACGCCATCTGTACCTTAATCCCCTCCTGTTGCTCCCGGCGCAACCGGATACCCATAAACCGGTTATCACCGCTGCGACACTGACCGGAGGAAACGGCCGAATTTACAATCTGTCATCGGTACGCGCAGTGATGCAGGGAAAGTACCGCCTGCATGCAGGAATTTCAGATACCATGAACGGGGCGAAAAACGCCCTTTCGCCATTCCGGGTAACCATTGTTCTCAACGGATCCGAGCACAGGAGTCTTCCCTTCGAACTCGTGAGAACAGACGACGGGCTTTTGTATCTCGGTTCAACTGATTACCGTCTGGATCAGCTCTATAACAGTGACAACATGCTGAATCTGGGAGAAATACATCTTACCCGCGGAAGAAACGATATCAGCATTATCGCGCGTGATATCACGGGCAATGAGCGGATTGCATCATGGAGTATTACGGCGGATTAAAGTTCCTTATTCTCCATAAAGATGTTCCAGCTCGTGCAGGAACTCAAGCGTACGCTCCTTGCAGCTGCCGCAGGCAGTGCCGATCTTGGTTCGGGCCTGCAGATCAGCCCAGCTCCGGTCACCAGCCTTGTAGGCCTCCTCAATATCACGATCGGTAATATTCAGACAATTGCAGATGACCTCTACGTTTTCTTTTCCTTTCAGCGAAGGGAGACTGTTTTTTTCCAGGTAATCATCAATTGCCGCACGAAGCGCCTTATCACCGAGAACGGAACAGTGTATCTTGTTTGAGGGTAACCCGCCGAGCTTTGCGACAATGTCCTGCGGCTTGAGCATGTATGCTTCCTGTATTGACATCCCCTTTATGGCCTCGGAAAGAATCGATGTTGATGCGAGAGCGCTCGCGCATCCGTACGTTTTCCACCGGCAATCGGTTATGATGTCTTCCTTTACACGGAGAAGAATGAGCATCTGGTCTCCGCATTTTATATTACCGACTATACCACGCCCGTCGCAGGGCCAGTCTGCTTCATCGGTTTCAAGAACGTTTCGGGGATTCATGAAATGATCCTTTACCGTATCTGAATACAACCAGTCATTCATTGTCTGCTACTCCTTGTGCGGTGCTACTGTTGAAAAAGACCTCA
>CAZQEF010000038.1:3065-8409 GCA_964592325.1 uncultured Treponema sp.
CCAGAACATAGTCAATTTCTTCTTCTGTTGTTTCATTTCCCATACTGAAACGGATGGAACCATGGGCCAGTTCAGGTCCTACCCCGGTCGCCACCAGGACATGGGAAGGTTCAAGATCGCCGGAAGCACATGCAGATCCGGTCGAAACATCTATTCCCTCAATATCCATGCTCAAAAGGATTGCCTCTCCCTCCGCGCCCGGAAATGATACGTTAAGCGTATTGGGCAGAACCTTTTCAGGATGCCCGTTTATCCTGATATCCGGAACACGTTCCAGAAATCCGTCACGGAGTTTTGTTCGCAGTGAAAGCATGCGTGAACCGTACGATTCAAGCCGCTCAGCGGCAAGATGTGCCGCTTCACCAAAAGCGATTATCGCCGGTGCATTGTAGGTTCCCGCACGAAAGCCTTTTTCCTGATGTCCGCCACGGATCAACGGATCAAGCGGAGCACCCTTGGCAAAATAGAGAGCACCCACGCCCTTGGGACCATAGATTTTATGTCCCGAATACGTCATATAATCAACACCGAGCTTTTCCACATCTACCGGTATTTTTCCCACGGCCTGAACGGCATCGGTATGAAAAAGCGCTCCGTACTCATGGGCAAGTGAAGCAAGCCGGGCAATATCCTGTATGGTGCCGATTTCATTGTTGGCCATCATGACCGACACAAAAAGGGGCATTATCTCACGGCGTCCGGTTTTCTCACCTTCGCTCAGCAACGCACGGAATTTTTCTTCATCAAGAATACCGTCCGGATCAACCGGTACAAAATGCACGTCCATACCCAGATCTGCAAGATACTTTGCCGATTCTGTGACACAGGGATGTTCAATCGCAGATACAATTATTCGTTTCTTTCCGGCAAAACGCTCAACCCGGGAGGTCGCCGACTTCATTGCAGGAGAAATCATTGTCCGGAATATGGTATTATTGGATTCTGATCCGCCGGATGTGAAAATTATCTGTTCTGCCGGTGCATTGACAAGCGAAGCGACGCGGTCTCTCGCCTCATTCAGGGCAGTTGCCACACGACGACCATCTTCGTGCATGCTCGATGCATTGGCGAAATTTCCGAGTTCCGCTATGAACCTTTTTTGAACCCGGGGATCAACCGGAGTAGTTGCATTATAGTCAAGATAAATACGCTTGTTCATGATCAGTTATCACCCTCCTGTTCATCCGGCGTGTTCAGACACAATATACAAAAAAATTGCAGTAATGCCAATCGGAAAGATAAGAAATAGAAAATTGATTATTACCGCCGGGTATGATACACTCCGGCTCCGGAGGCAACCATGTGCATGAGTGCTGATGACTATACCCCTTTTCTTCCTGTTTTACCCGCAGAATGCCCGCTGTCACGTTCTCTCCCGGATCCGGAGGACGTGCAGGAACAGTTCAGTTCGCTCATTCTTTCCGCGTCCGGCTGGCGGAAAGTTTTTGTCAAAAGCGGTGATGAAGAAGACCGCGGAAGAGCCATCGGTGAAGCCAATACGGTGCTTGCCGCGCTCATGGCCGATACCTTTGCATCATATCTCGATGACACACCCGGGTTCGGCCGTGATGTACTTGTTGCCATGGATACCCGCCCTACGGGCACAGTAATCGCCGACATTTTCTGTCGTGTGCTTCTCGCACGGGGTTTTACCGTCCATTTTCCCGGCATTGCTGCGGCACCGGAAATCATGGCCCACGCAAGATCCGTGGGAGCTTTCGCATATATTTCCGCAAGTCACAATCCTGTCGGGCATAATGGCGTCAAATTCGGCGGAAAAGACGGCGGCGTCTTTGACCGGGATACGGCTGATGTGCTCGCAAACTCGTTCCGCGCGCGTCTTTCCGCACCGCAACCGGCGGATAAAGCCGCCGCGATTCTCGCTGCCTGTGATCAGGAAGCCCTGTCCCGGGTATATGCCGGCTCGTTACCGGAAAAGAAAGCGGCGCTTGCCTCATATGAAGCGTTCTCCGGAGAAGTAATTGGAGGAACCGATCCTGACCGCGTTTTCAGGGATCTTCGAAAAGCAGCGTCGGATAAAATGCGCGCAGGAAAACCGATCTCCCTTCTTGCCGACTTTAACGGCAGTGCCCGCAGCATATCGATAGACCGTACGTTCATTGAAGCGGCCGGTTTTCATTTGAGCGTCATGAACGAAATCCCCGGAAACATTGCCCACCGCATCGTCCCGGAAGGGGAAAGCCTCCGTTTTTGCGCGGAACGCATGTCCCTGCTCCGGGCAACCGGATGCGGTCCGGAAAAGAATACCCTGTTCGGATATGTTCCCGATTGTGACGGCGACCGTGGAAACATTGTCTTCTGGGACGAGGATACAGGCGCTCCGGCCATTCTTGAAGCACAGGAAGTATTTGCCCTTTGCGCGATTTCGGAGCTGGCCTTCCTTGTCTATTCAGAACAGATCGCGGCCATACCCGGCTGTGTATCAGAACCCCGCTTCGCCATTGCGGTAAACGGACCGACATCGCTCCGCATCGACTCAATCGCAAAGGCTTTCGGAGTCACTGTTGCCCGCGCGGAAGTAGGAGAAGCAAATGTAGTGAATCTTGCCCGCGCGCTTCGAAATGACGGAATTCAGGTGCGCTTTCTGGGAGAAGGCTCCAATGGAGGAAATATCACGCATCCTGCCGCTGTTCGTGATCCGCTGAATACCGTTTTTGCCCTGCTCAAGCTTCTGACCATTGGTGATACAGGGCAAAAGAAAGGCCTCTTTCATATCTGGTGCTCCCTTTCCGGTCAGGAAGAATCATACCACGACGGATTCACTTTTGCCGATATCCGCCGCACCCTTCCCCGCTTTGTTACCACAAGCGTTTTCGAACCACACGCGCAGCTTAAAATAACCGACGGTTCGCATGGGGAACTGAAACAGCGGTTCCGGACAATTTTCCTCCGCGAATGGGCAAGGGGATCTTTCCCCCTTGCCCGGGAGAATGAATCATGGCAATGGAAAGCGGTAACCCATAACGGAACCGAAACAAGGGAACTCGGCGATGATTTTGGCGTATCGGGGCCCGGGGGATTAAAGATCCTTTTTTCCCGCGGCAATGCGGATAATTGCGCCTTTGTCTGGATGCGCGGTTCCGGCACTGAACCGGTATTCAGAATCATGGCCGACGTGGAGGGATCTGACGAAGAAAAAGAACGTATCCTGCGCGAATGGTTCGTGCGCATGGTACTTGAGGCAGACGGTCAAATACAGTAATATCGGATTAACCGTAAGGATGGATATACATGGGAATACGAGGCGAATTATTTACTACCGAAGTTACGCTTGATAACCGGACCTATTTTTTCAACATCAAGGAAAACCGGATGGGTGATGTCTTTTTACAGGTAGTTGAAAGCAAGAGTACTGAAGGAACCGGGTTTGACCGGCATGCCATAGTGGTCTTTGAGGATGACATGCAGCGCTTTTTGGGAGGACTTGAAAGCAGCCTGCAGTTCATAGAAAAAACGCGGAAAAACCGGCAAAAAAAATCGGCTGAATCAGGCAAGAAGACAATCGTCCGAAAAACTGCTTCAGCACCGGTACCGGAAAAACCGGCGCCAAAACCCGGGCGGAGGGTAAAAGTCATTCCGAAAAAGAACTGATCCCGTCCTGCCGGAACAGATCATACTGGCCTTCACCTTTCAGACGGAATGAATTCCGCTGGATGGGAGAAGGCCCGTTTTGTTTTAAAGCCGCAATATGCGCCTGCGTGGGATATCCCTTGTGTTTCTCGTATCCATACTGCGGATAGAACCAGGAATACCGTATCATCATGCGATCCCTCGCGGTCTTTGCAAGTATCGACGCGGCCATAACCGCGGGAACGGACGCATCTGCCCGGGGCAAAGCGCGGCAATTGTCATGATCGATATCAGGAATGTACAAACCGTCAACTACAACCTCAAAAAGCTCCGAACCGGGGAACCCGTCATTCCGGATGGCATACGGAGTACGCATGCGGTCAAACGCGCGTTTCATTGCCAGCAGCGATGCCTGAAGAATATTGATCCGGTCTATCTCGGCGGGAGAAGCCCATCCGATTCCCCAGGCAGTCGCATGCGAGCATATTTCCTGCATGGCCCGGAGACGTTTCTTCTCTGTCAGTTTTTTTGAGTCGTCGAGAACCGATATATCAAAGGTGTCAGGTAAGATCACTGAAGCGGCACACACCGGACCGGCCATAGGGCCTCTTCCTGCTTCATCGAGACCGCATACCATGGTTCCTTTTCCGGAAATCATTACCGTTCCCCGGTTTTCTTTTTGAATTTGAATCCGGTTGATTCAAATCCCTTTTCACTGAGTATCACGGTAGAACGATCCATCCAGAATGCCGTGTCGGTATTGGTGGCGCCGTTTTCGACCCGGCGAAGCCGAAGTCCGCTGATCACCAGTGAGGCTCCCCAGGTTTCAAGTGCCCGTGCTGCGCCGGAAGCGCCAACTGATATTTCGCTTTCATGGAAAGCGGAGCGGCCGCCGTAAACGGACACGGCTGATACTGTCCGTGAGGATACCTGCAGCTGACAATCCCGGATAAAAAGCGATGAATTTCGAATATCCAGCGCCGTGGCATACTGGTTTGTATCAAGCACCATTTTTGATGCAAGCAGCGATACTGCAGAGTTTTCAGCTTTCACGACAGGGCCGGCCAGTGAAAACGAATCCTGTATGGTACAGTCTGTCATTTGGAGTGACCCATTGGCTATTTCAAGGAACGGAGTTCCTCCCGTACCGGTTTGCGATGATCTTTGTCTCGAAGCGGGACGGATGATCGACAGGGAAGACAGACTGAGTTTATTTGAATAACAGCGCAACGCGGCGTGTTCACCCGGAGTTACCGTTGCATTAATTCCGGTTATTGCCAGACCGGCATGCAATATATGAGGTTTTTCCAGCCGCACCGGTCCGGTTACGGTTATTCTCCAGGAATCCCCGCCGGTAATAACCGACAAGGCACTGTCAAGATCGGTATACGGGGAGTCAGGACTGCCATCAGGAGTTTTTATACCGGTATAGGTGCCGTCAACATAGAGGGCATTGCGATCCACTGTAATTTCGCGTTTGACTGTTTCACTGCGGTTGCCGGCCCGGTCTATGGCAAATGAGGACACGGTATACGTTACCGGATGATCCGGATGGCCGGTCAGTGTCCACTTTGAACCCGTATGATCAAACAGCTCCGGGGTTATGGACACCTGAATCATGTCTTCACCGGTAATATTGAGTGCAACCGGTTCACGTGAATACGAAAGACCATCGGGAATTCCGAATGACGGCTCCCGGGGAGCCTTGCGGTCGGTGAAGATGCCCCAGCCGTGCCGGTATGAGCGGAGCATC